>DATDOP010000360.1:0-12023 GCA_035293185.1 Dehalococcoidia bacterium
AGCGTGCGGGTCTCGCGCTCAAAGTTGTACTTCGCCACTCTTACTCCGCCTCTGGGGTCTCGTAGAGAAATTCGGGTGCCAGGTCTGCGCCATTGGGCCAAACAACGGTGCCCGCCTCCTCATCGACCGTGGCGGTCGCAAAGAAGTCAGGATCCTTCAGAGGCTCGAATACCTCACCCCAAAGCTCATCTTTCAGGTCAACGCGACGACACGCTCCGTCCCGGAAGTGAACCTCCAGGACGTAAGGTCGAACGACTTTCACCTCGGTTACGACTGGGATTTCATGCTGCTTCTTCATTCGAGCGGCTGCACCTGCTTCAAGGGGAGACGACGTTGAACGAGCGTCCAGTTCTCCAGCAGCTCAGGCCGGTGCAACACCGCCCACTCCGCTACAAGCCCTCGCGCCCTGCGAGGGATATCACCTCTGGTCACCTGACCTGAGCCAATGTTCACCTGGGCGCTGAATCCGCTGTACTTCGCGTGGAAGTGCGGCGGTTCGTGCTCATTGTAGAACATGTATATCGAGATGCCGTAGAAGCGAGAGATTCGCGGCACCCTTCGCTCCTAAGGCCGGATCTGTCCTTCGCCCTGCACGATCCACTTGTACGTCGTGATCTCGCGCAAGCCCACGGGGCCACGCGCGATCGTCTTCTGCGTCGAATCGATGATCTCAGCGCCGAGGCCGAACTGCGCGCCGTCCGTGAACTGCGTGGACGCGTTGACGTAGACCACGGCGGTGTCCACTTCGTCGGTGAAGCGCTTGGCGGCACTGAAGTCCTCCGTGACGATGGCGTCCGAGTGCCCGGTGCCGTACTCGGCAATGTGGTCCAGCGCCTCGTCCAGCGAGTCCACGACGCGGACCGCCGCAATGGCCGCCAGGAACTCCTGGCCGAAGTCCTCCGGCTTGGCCGCGACCGCCTTGACGCCATCGCCGGCGTTCTCGAGGACACTGAGCGCCCGTTCGTCACAGCGCAGCTCCACGCCCTTCGCTGCCAGGACTTGCGCAACGCGGGGTAAGTAGCCCACCGCGACGTCAGCGTGCACGAGCAGCGTATCCAGCGCGTTGCAGATCGACCAGTTGCGCGTCTTGGCGTTGAGCGCGATGCTCACCGCCTTTTCGAGGTCGGCCTCACGGTCAACGTAGGTGTGGCAGACGCCGACGCCGCCGGTCAGGACGGGCATGCGCGCGTTCTCCGCCACGAAACGGATCAGCTCCGCGCCCCCACGGGGCACCACGATATCGATGTACTCGCGCAGAGTCAGCATCTGTCCAACGAGCGCGCGGTCCGTGTCCTCGATGAACTGCAACGCGCCCTCAGGCACCCCGGCAGCGACCTCTGCTTCGCGCGCCACGCGGGCGAGGACGGTGTTCGAGCGAATCGCCTCACTGCCGCCGCGGATGACGCAGGCGTTGCCAGACTTGAGGCACAACGCCGCGATATCGATGGTCACGTTGGGCCGGCTCTCAAACACAGCCGCCAGCACGCCGAGGGGCACGCGACGGCGGCTGACGTTGAGCCCGTTGGGCAGCCGCCGGCCGTCGATCACCTCGCCCACCGGGTCTTCGAGACGCGCCACGGTTCGCACGTCGGCAGCGATGCCCTGCAGCTTCTCGGGAGTCAGGCGCAGGCGGTTTAGGGGGGCCTCAGCCAGGCCGGAGTCGCGGGCACGCTCGACATCCTGGTTGTTGGCGGCGAGGATCTCGTCCTGACGCGTGATCAGCGCTTCGGCGATGGCCTCCAGGGCGCGGTTCTTGATCGGCGTGGATAGGCCGCTCAGCTTGCGGGCGGCGGCCTTGGCGGCCTGCGCCTGGGAGAGCAAAGTCGCGTCTATGTTCATCTCAGCCTCACCTAGACCAGCACCAGGTTATCGCGGTGCACGGCTTCCGCCCCATAGTCGTGACCGAGGATGGTAGCAATCTGCGACGACTTGGCGCCGCGCAACGCCAGCAGATCCTCCGAGTTGTAATTGGCGATGCCGCTGCCGACGCGCTCGCCCGCCGCCGTCGTCACCTCGATCGTATCGCCGCGCTGGAAGTCGCCGCAGACGTCCTTGACGCCGGCAGGCAGCAGGCTGGTCTTGCGCTCGCGCAGCGCTTTCGCGGCGCCCTCATCGACCACCACGCTGCCTTTGATCGACAGCCCCGAGAGGATCCAACGCTTGCGGCTCTCGATGCGGTCGGAGGAGGAGGGGAACATCGTGCCTATGGCCTCGCCCTGCGCCAGTCGGGGCAGGACGTCCGGCTCCAGCCCGCTGGCGATCACCACGTCGGCGCCGCCCGCGGTGGCCAGGCGCGCCGCCTGCAGCTTGGTGATCATGCCGCCGGTGCCCTGACGCTCGCTGGCGCCGGCATAGCCCTCGACCGTCGCGTCGATGCGGTCCACTCGACGGACCAGCGTGGCATTCGGGTCCACCGAGGGATCGGCGGTGAACAGGCCCTCGCGCGTCATGAGCAGCGCCAGGAGGTCCGCGTCGACGAGGTTGGCCGTCAGCGCCGCCAGCGTGTCGTTCTCACCGATACGAGACTCCTCCAGCTCCTCGATGGCCACGGCGTCGTTCTCGTTGACGATGGGCACGACCCTGTAGTCGAGCAACGCCAGCAACGTGTTGCGCGCGTTCAGATAGCTGAGGCGGTCCGAGAGATCGCGGCGGGTGAGCAGCGCCTGCGCCACGTTGATGCCGTGCTCGCCGAACAGCTTGTCGTACATCTGCATCAGCTGTCCCTGGCCCACGGCTGCCAGTACCTGACGAAACGGGATGTCGCGCCGGGGACGCGTGATGCCCAGCCGGGAGCGCCCGGCAGCCACCGCGCCCGAGCTGACGACGATCACCTGGATACCGGCCTCGTGCAGCACAGCGACCTGCGCAACCAGCCGCCCGACCTGCACCAGGTCCAGCTGCTCGCCGTTCGTCAGGACGTTCGTGCCGAATTTAGCGACGATGCGCCGGTAGCGTTTCTTCATGCGCTGCGAATCTGAACTACCTCGAATCGGATTATAGGACACCGGCTGCCGGCGGGAGGCTCAAGGCGATTCCTCACCCTCACGCCCGTGAGAAGCCGGCTCCTCCAACGGGCCGAGAAAGCGGCCGTCCGCTGGTTCCGTATGAATCGTGACTACGGTGCCCGGCCAAAGCGACTCGATGCGGCCTTCGACCCGTTCGGCGATATCGTGCGCGTCGGCAAGGCTGAGACTCGCCGGCAGGATGAGGTGGAAATCGACCTGACGGGCCTGACCGGAACGCCGGGCACGCAACCTGTGGAAGCCGGAGACGACGTCACCTTCCTCCAGGATCGCCGCCTCTATGCGCGCCATCTCGTCTTGCGTGAGGCTGACGTCCAGAACGTCACCTACAGAGGTCCAGAAGATGTGTCCGGCGACCCAGAGCAGGTAGACGCCGAGGGCCAGCGCGAGCAGCGCGTCGAAAACCACCTCGCCCGTAACTCCGACCAGCGCCAGGCCCGTGATGACCGCACAGGCCTGCACCACGTTCGTCCACAGATGGCGGGTCTCAGACATCATCGCCGGCGACCCCGTCTGCCTGGCAACACGGCCCGTGTATTGCACCAGCGCTGCGTTGGCCACGGCTGCTATCACCATCGCAACCAGCGCCACGTCGTAGCCGATGTCGTCCGGCGGGTCGAGCAGGCGCATGACGGCGCGCACCACGATGAACACGCCGCCGCCGCCGATCAGCAGCGACTGGATCCCGGCCGCCACGGTTTCGGCGCGTCCGTGACCGTAGGGATGAGCGGCGTCGGCCGGGCGGGCGCCGATTCGCACGCTGATGAACGAGATCATCGCGGCGACGAGGTCCTGCCCGCTGTCGATGCCGTCGGAAAGCACGGCGACACTGCCCGCGGCGAGCCCGACGCCAACCTTGAGCACCATCAGCACCGCGTTCATGTAGATCGAGAGCGCTGCCGCGCGGCCGGCAGGATCGCGCGGCAACACGCGGGCGACCACGCTGCTCACGGCGGCGCCAGGCCCTCTTGCGCCGCATCCAGGGTGGCGTCGGCGCCTGAGGCAGTGAGGTGACGGCTGACCAGCGCCAGCGCCACGAGACCAACGATAACGCCGAACCATAGCGTCCCGAACCGAATCACCAGCGTCGCGACTGCCGCGTTGGATTTCGTGAGGTCCAGGAGCACCTGACAGAGGCCGGTGATGCCACCCTCGGCTACGCCCAGGCCCCCGGGCGTCAGCAATAGCGCGCTCGCCAGCGTCGCGGCCGGCATGATAAACGACGCCTTGAGTAGCGTGTCGGCGCCACCCTCGACTCCAACCCCCAGCAGCACGACGTAGAACGCGAGCACTTCGAAGCCCCAGGAGATCACGCTGAGCAGCGTCATCGAGCCGAGTGCCCAGGGGGAGAGCAGCGAGTAGCTGCTGGTGTAGAACTCCTCGGCGTGGCTGGCGAAGCGGGCGACCAGGGGCACGCGTTCCAGCCGGTGCAACAGCCAGAACGACAGCGGCCGGTTGCGCACGACATAGAACATTGCGGCGCCCCCAAGGACGACGGCGACGAATGCCGGCCACGCGTCTCCAAACACCACTAACCCCGCTGCGCCTAGCACGACGAGCCCCAGGCTGTCCGTCAGACGCTCCGCGATCACAATCGGCGCCGAGCGGCTGAACGAGGTGCCGTGCAACTCGCGCAGGAGATAGCATTTCAGCCACTCACCCACCTTGCCGGGCGTCACCACCATGCCCAGCCCGGCGAAGTAGATGAGGGCGCTCTGTCGTGGCGCCAGGTCCTGGACGCCAATCGTCCTGAGGTAGAACTGCCACTTCAGGAAGCGCAGGACGTAGTTCGCCGACGTCAGCCCGAGGACAATCGGCAAGTACTGCCACTTGAAGTTGCCGAGGCCATCGATGACGTCGCTGAAGTCCGCGTAAGCGCTCAGCCCAATAAAAACGACGGCTCCCAGGACCAGCGAGATCAGCAGGCGCTTGCGCAGCTTTTCCAGGCTCACGTTTGCATTGTAGTGGTGGCCTGCGGTGCTTGAGCCAGGAAGCGCGGCAGGCCAACATCGTCACATGCTGTTGATCTTCGGCTACGTCGCCTGGGTCGTATTCATGGCAACTGCCATCGCGAACGGCATCTTCCGCGTCTCGGTGCTGGAGACGTCGGTCAACCAGTACCTGGCACACTTGCTCAGCACAGCGATCCTCTGCCTGGCGCTGTTTGTCGAGATCAACGTCTTCCTCAGCATCGTCGGCGACTACAGTCAGGGCTGGTTGATTGCGCTCGGCGTCATGTGGCTGCTGCTCACGATCGCCTTTGAGTTCGGCTTCGGGCACTACATCGCACGCCAGAGCTGGTCGACGCTGCTGGAAAACTACAACCTGCTGCGCGGGCGCGTCTGGCCGGCGGTGCTCCTGGTTGTACTGCTCACGCCTGTGCTGGTTGGCTGATCGGGCTGTGAAAAGTGTGAATTAGCCGCGCTCCACGAGGAGCACTTTCACGCGATCGAGGATGTGTCGCGCCACGTCGTACTTGCTGAGCAGCGGCAGGTCCAGCCGCGTGCCGTCCTTGTGCAGGATCGTGACCCGGTTGGTGTCGACGCCGAAGCCAGCGTCTGGTGCAGACACGTCGTTGGCCACGATCAAGTCCAGCTCGCCGTGCGTTTGCGGTTTGCGCAAAGCGTTCTCGATGACGTTCTCCGTCTCGGCGGCGAACGCGACTTTCACCACGGACGACGGCACCTCCGGAAAGAACGAGTCGTTCTTGACCAGCGGCAGCATCATGCCGCCCTCGCCCTTCTTCAGCTTTTGGTCCGCAGCCTCCGCCGGGCGGTAATCGGACACGGCCGCGGCCATGATCAGGGCGGCGGCGGTCCCACACGCGCGCAGCACCGCCTCCCGCATCTGCGCGACGGTCTCGACCATCACGAGCTCCACCCCGTAGGGCAACGGGAGGCCGGCCTCTGTCGAGACCAGCGTTACCTTCGCGCCGCGGTCGCGCGCCGCCTCTGCGAGGGCGTAACCCATCTTGCCGCTGGAACGATTCGTGATCACGCGCACGGGGTCGATGGGCTCACGGGTCCCGCCGGCGCTGACCACGATGTGTTCGCCGGCCAGGTCACCCTGCTTCGCCAGCTCATACTTCGCTGCGCCGATGATGGTCAGCGGCTCCGAGAGGCGCCCGGCGCCGCTGTGGCCGCTGGCCAGCCGTCCCGCCTCCGGGCCCACAAACGCCACGCCCCGTTGCCTCAGAGTCGCGACGTTGGCTTGTGTGGCGATCGCCTCCCACATCTGCGAATCCATCGCGGGCGCGAGCAGAATCGGGGCGCGCGTGGCCAGCACGGTGAGCGAGAGCATGTCATCCGCCAGCCCGTAGGCGAGACGCGCGATGGTGCTTGCGGTCGCCGGGGCGACGATCACAAGGTCAGCCTGACGCGCGAGCGAGACGTGCTCTTCGCCGACGTCCGTTGCCGGCTCGAACATGTCGGTGTACACCGGACGGCCCGTGAGCGACCGGAAGGTGAACGGCGTCACGAACTTCTGGGCCGACTCCGTGAGGATGACGTCGACGCGTGCGCCTGCCTGCACCAGCTTGCTCGCGAGGTCGGCTGCTTTGTAAGCGGCGATGCTGCCGCAGACACCGAGCACCACGTTGCGATCCCTGAGCAGCATCACGAGCCCTCGTTCATCTCGTACACCTGGCGCAGTCCATAGAGGGAGACGTTCTCGTCCACCTGGTCGAAGCAGTGCGTCAACTGGCTCATCATTGGCGCCCAGCCACCCGTACCGACCACCCAGGCGTCTTCGCCGGCCTCTGCCTTGAAGCGGCGCACCATGCCCTCAATCAGCTCCGCGTAGCCGAACACCACGCCGGACTGCATCGCCGCGGTGGTGTTGGTGCCGATCGCCTTTTTCGGTGGCGTCAATTCAACGCTGCTCAGCATCGCGGCGCGGCCGGCCAGCGCCTCGGTCGCCACTCCAATACCCGGCGCGATGGCGCCACCCATGTAGGCCCCGTCGCGCGACACCGCTTCGAACACGGTGCCCGTGCCCAGCGAAACGACGATGAGCGGCGGCTTGTGCAACTGCAGCGCACCGAGCGCGACCGCGATGCGGTCGGGGCCCAGCTCGCGCGATTCGTACTCGATGCGCATGCCGGTCTTGACTCCGGCGCCCACGCGCAGTGCCTTCACGCCAAAGTGCTTGGCGAACATCTCACCGAAGGTCGGGGCGAGGGTCGGGACCACGCTGGCGTAGACACCCGCATCCACCCGCGCCTTCTCGATTCCGTCCATCGACAGCAGGCCCGTGATCAAGACGGCGTATTCGGCGGCGAGCCTGTCAGCGTCGGTGGCGATGTGCCAGCGCGCCTGCAACTCCCCGCCCTCGAAGGCGCCGAGCTTGATTTGCGTGTTACCGATGTCCAACGCCAGCAGCATTTGTAACTCGATTATAGGCTTCGCCGATAGGCGCACGGTGTCGGGGTCTGCCCCAATCTGCGGAAACGAAGAAACACCGCAAATTCGGCTCCAAGTGATCATAAAGACCTTGACCGCCTAGGCCGATGCTGTGCTAACTTCCACCAGTCCTGACCGCCGCGAGGACGGGGCCTTAAACGGGCAGGCAAACCAAAACCTACTCCTGGCTCGGCGTCATTTTGGTACGCGTTTCGCGTGCCGGAGGTATCCTATTGCCCGCTGCGCTGCCCGCCTCCGCGCATCAGATTTGGGATGCAACCCTCGCCCAGCTGGTGCTTCGCGTCACGCGTCAGAACTACGACAGCTGGCTGCGCAACACCGTGGGTCTGCGTTTCGAAGGCACAACGCTCATCGTCGCCGCGGCTAACGATCTGGCCTGCGATTGGCTCTCCACGCGCATGAAGTCGGTGATTGCGCAGGCCCTCGCGGCGGTCGCCGGTCCGGGCCTGCAAGTTCGCTATGTGCCGGCCGAGGAAGCAGAGCCTGGTGCGCCGGGCGGCTCACCACTGCAACCGTCGATGCTCCCGCGGGCCCAGACTCCCCTTAACCCGCGGTTCACGTTTGCCACCTACCTGGAAGCTGACTTCAACAAGCTGGCGCTCACAGCCGCCCGCGACGTTGTTGGAGAAGCCGACTCTAACTACTCACCCCTGTTCATCACGGGCTCCGCCGGCAATGGCAAGACTCACCTACTCCATGCCACGGCACATGACGCGGCTTCCCGCGGCGTCCGCGTCCTCCTGGTAAGCGCTGAGCAGTTCCTCAACGAGTTCACGACAGCCGTTCGCGGCAAGAGCGGCGCCGCCTTCCGCTCTCGCTACAGGGAGCTGGACCTGCTCCTGATCGACGACGTACACGTTCTGCTTGGCAAGAAAGCGACGCTGAACGAGTTCTACCAAACGGTGGCCGGCCTGCACGATCAGGGTCGCCGCGTCGCGGTCGCCGGTGACCTCAGCGCCATGAGCAGCGAAGCGTCGCGCTTCCGCGACCAGCTGCGTTGGGGCCTCGTGGCTCCCATCGGCGAGCCATCCGCGGAGGACCGCGTGCGATTCGTAGAGGCCAAGGCGTTGAGTCAGGGCATGCCGCTGCCTGACGAGGTCAAGCACTACCTGGCTCTGCGCGTCCGCTCCAGCATTCGCGACCTCGAAGGCGCCGTCAACCGCGTCACGGCGATTGCGCGCATCTCCATCGACCAACCGCTCGATATTGACTTCACTGCCCGAGCGTTGCAGCCGGTCTCGATTCTTCAGTCAGACAAGGCCCCGGTTGCGCCTACAGACCTGCTCGATGCCGTCTGCCGCCACCTCAGCCTGAGCCCCAGCGAGATCACCAGCCAGAAACGCAATCGCGCTTTGACCTACGCCCGACACCTGGCCATGTACTTGCTACGCGAAGACGGCGGCTTGACGTACTCCGCAATCGCTCACTTGCTGGGCAAGAAGGATCACTCCACAGTGGTTCACGCGTGCACGCAGCTCAATCGCGAACTCCACGTATCCCCATCTCTGCGTGCCGATGTCGACGCCGTCAGGGCCTCACTTCACATACCGACCCACGCCGCATAGCAGTATTCACACGATCACCGTATCCACAGATCACCTAACAGAGACGTTGTCTGGGTAGACCTATAATCGATTCATATGATCGACCTGGCAGAGATACACATCATCTCCGGTTCCGGTGGTAATGGAGCGATAGGGTTTCGCCGCGAGAAGTTTGTGCCGCGTGGCGGCCCAGATGGCGGCGATGGTGGGCGTGGCGGCGACGTTATCTTCGAAGCCGACTTGGGACTGACGACGCTGGCTCACTTTCGCCATCGGCGTCTGTACAAGGCTGAGGGTGGGAAACCCGGCGGCGGCGGTAAGCGTCACGGCAGCAACGGACAGAACCTGGTGCTCAAAGTACCTGTGGGGACGGTGATCCAGGTGGATGGGCAAACGTGGGATCTGGACGAGGCGGGTGTGCAGGTAATTGTCGCGACGGGCGGCGACGGCGGCCGTGGTAACGCACGCTTCTCAAACTCGATCCGCCAGGCGCCCAACTTCGCCGAACACGGGCTGCCGGGCGAAGAACTGCATCTACATCTCGAACTGAAGCTGCTGGCAGACGTCGGCCTAGTCGGCCTGCCCAACGCTGGCAAGTCGACCCTTCTGCGCGCTGTGTCCAACGCGATGCCCGACGTGGGCGACTTTCCATTCACGACCCTCGAGCCGGTGCTGGGTGTGGTCGAGGTCGGCCTCCACGCCTTCGTGATGGCTGACCTTCCAGGGCTTATCGAAGGCGCCCACGAGGGTGTGGGTCTCGGCCATCAGTTCCTGCGGCACGTTGAGCGCACACGCGTGCTCGTCCACGTAATCGACGCGGGCGCGGACGACCCGCTGGCCGATTACGAGACCGTGCGCCATGAGATTGAGTTGTACGACCCGACGATGGTGCAGCGACCCGAGATCATCGCTCTCAACAAGATTGACCTGCCTGACGCGCGCGCGAAGGCGGAGGCGCTCAGGGCCTCCTTTCCAGGGCGCGAGGTGATCCTCGTGTCGGGTGCTACCAGCGAGGGTACGCGCAACCTGATCCAGCTGCTTCTGCGCCTGTTGCAGGAAACCGCGCCGCCCGCAATCGCCGGGACTGAAAAGAAACTGCCTGTGCTCCACCCGCGCGGCCGCGACCGGCTGCAGGTGGAGGAAGCGGGTGGCGTCTACGTGCTCAGCGGAGAGAAGGCGGAGCAGGACGCCATGAAGCTCGGTGAGGGCGGCTACGAGGCCCTGGACGAGCTGCAGGAGCGCTTGCGGCGGCAGGGCCTGGAACGCGTCATGCGCCGGGCCGGTGCGCGTCCCGGCGACAAGTTGAAAGTCGGCGAGGTGGTACTAGAGTGGCAGGGCTGAAGATCGGCGTCCTGGGTGGGACGTTTGACCCGATACACAACGCTCATCTCCTGCTGGCCGAGCAGGCCCGCGAGCAGTTGCAGCTGGACCGCGTGCTGTTTATCCCGGCAGGCGATCCCTGGCGTAAGGCAAGCCGGCGCGTCGCGCCGGCCCAGCATCGCCTGGCAATGACCCGGCTCGCGATCGACGGTGTGGCGGGGTTTGTGGTGGACGACTGCGAGGTCACGCGCGAGGGTCCTTCGTACACCGCCGACACGGTGCGAGAGCTGCACGATCGCTATAAGCGGGACGAGCTCTTCCTCCTGTTGGGCGAAGATGCCCTCGCCGACCTGCCGTTCTGGCACGAGCCGGAGTCGATCGCAGAGAACGCGACCATCGTCGTGGCGCCGCGCGGTGGCGTCGTGCTGCCCGAGCTGCCCTTCGACGCGAACCGCATCGTCCGGATCAAGATGCCTTTCCTGGACATCAGCTCAACGGACCTGCGCGACCGGGCGCGTCACGGCAAGAGCCTGCGTTACCTGGTGCCGGACGTTGTCGCCGAATACATCCGCGAACACAAGGTGTACGGGCCTATCTAAGCCTCGTGGTGATCCTCAGCCCAGCCGATCGGCGCCTTGCCCATGATCAGGGAGACGCGAGGGATCGGCGGGTAGATGAAGGGCCGCAGGTGGGCGTTGCTGACCCACTCGAACCCGGCTTCCAGGGCGTAAGCGCTCAGAGTCGTGTAGTCACGCAGACTGCAGTCCCGGACCCCGAGTGTAATCACGCGCTCGTTCCAGGCGTTCAGCAGGCGAGAGGGCGTCGGCGCGAACTCCCAGACCACCGCGATGCCGCCGTGGCTGAGCGCGCGTCGGACTTCGCGCAGCAGCTCGAGCAGAGAGGCGTCGTCCAGGTGCTTGACGACGTGAGCACAGGTCACGACATCGAAGCTCTCGTCCGCGAAGGGTAACTGCGTGCCGGAGCCTTCGACCAGGGAGACGCGCCGCCGCTCACGGCCCAGCCCCAGCATCGAGGCCGAAACGTCGATGCCCACAGGCGGACGCCGAAACGGCACTTTCGACGCCAGCAATTCGAGCAGCGCGCCGCTGCCGCAGCCGACGTCGAGCAGCCGGTTCTCCGGCCGCAGCTGCAGCTCTTCGTGCAGTTTGAGCGCTGGCGTGTTGACCAGCATGAGGCCGGGAGGGCTGGCGAGCAGACCGTAGAGCCTGCCGCTAACCGAGCGTTTGAGCCAGCGGTTGTAGGTGCGACCAACGCGCGCCGAGGTCACGTCGCTAGCCGTTGTCCAGCTCGTAGGTCACGCGGATTTGCGACCCGCGCAGCGCGACCCAGGTTGCAATACGCCCCAGCTCCTCGACGCTCTTGCGCAGAGTCGGGTACTCGCCACCCAGCGCCACCAACTCGGGTACGTCTGTGCCCAGCGCGTTGAACACGCGGGCGCAGCAGCCGGCCAGCGCCGCCGCGTCCTGCCAGGCGCGGTCCAGCGTCTCTTCGTCTGCCGGTTCCTCGACGTGGCGGTCGGCGAAGGTCAGCAGCGGCACGAGGTCAATCTTGAAGTTGCTGCGCAGGACGTTGGCAGCGACCGAAAGATCATGGCTGGCGCCGTAGCGCGTCGAGAAGGCCCAGGAGAGGAAGTAGACGAGATCGGCGGTGTCAGACGTGAACGTGGGCGCGTCCGGCTGTGGCGGCTCGAAGTC
>DATDOP010000361.1:0-5697 GCA_035293185.1 Dehalococcoidia bacterium
TCCCGAGTACGAGATCATGCGCAAGCTCTACGCGCAGTACAAAGACCGTGTCGAGTTCATCCACGTCGAGGCCTACAAGAACCCCACCTCAGCCCAGCGTGACCTGGTGGACGCCGCGAAGGAGTGGGGCCTGCAAAGCGAGCCCTGGTTCTTCGTCGTCGGCAAGGACGGCAAGGTCGCGATGAAATTCGAAGGCCCTACCAGCCTGGCAGAGCTCGAAGACGCCCTCAAAGACGTCCTGAAGTAAGGTCAACCCGAGGTCCCTCAACAACGGCCGGCCTGCTCTCCGCGACGCTGATCCCCAGCGCCCATTGCGAGTCGGAGCGCGAGAGCGCGAGGCGAAGCAATCTCGGGCAAACGCCTCGTGGGTTGTTAGGGGTTGTTATGCTGCGCTCGCCTTGCTCTACCTGGCGCTGAACGACCCAGTCATCGTGTCCGGGTGGACGTCGCAGCGGAAGAAGTAAGTACCGGCCGCCGGCGCCGTGAACTGGTAGTTCGTCACGACAGGCCCGGTGGAGAAAGCGCCGACAAAGATCTTCTGGCCGGCGCTGGCGTTGTTGTAGAGCGAGAAGTTGTGCTGAACGCCGGCGTCCGCGTTATCGAGCTGCACGGTCACGGGCGCGCTCGCCGTCGCGCTCAGCGCCTTCTTGTCGAAGGCCAGGTTTAGCGCCCGCAGCTGAATAACGGTCTCTCCCGGCGCGCTCGGCGTCGGCGCCGCCGCGCTCGATGCCGGAGCAGCGGTTGGGAAGACCTCCCGGTCGGAGTCCACGCCGCGGTAGGAGCCGATGATCACGCCCGCGAACACCAGGGCCAGCGGCACGAGCGAGAAGACGAATACCTGCCAGATCTTGAACACGAGTGTCTCTCTACTCCTCTAACACGTGGCTCAGTGCGCCGCCGGGTTCGGGTTGGTTGAGGGCTGGCGCTGGGCCATGCGCCGGTCCCACGCCGGGCGCTCGCTGTGAATCTCCGGCAGCTCGTGGAAGTTGTGCTCCGGCGGCGGCGAGGAGGTCATCCACTCCATCGAGTTGCCCTCCCACGGGTCGTCACCGGCTGACTTCGGCGCCAGCGCCAGCGTCTTGAAGAAGTTGATGATGAACACCAGGATCGACACGGCGATCATGAACGCACCGATCGTTGAGATCAGGTTCCAGATGTCCCAGCCCTGACCGCCCTGGTAGTCCGCGATGCGCCGCGGCATGCCCATCAGGCCGAGGATGTGCATCGGCATGAACGCCAGGTTCATCCCGATGAGCATCAGCCAGAAGTGCACCGTGCCCAGCGTCTCGTCCAGCATCTTGCCGGTCATCTTCGGCATCCAGAAGTAGATACCCGCAAACACGCCGAACACGGACCCGCCGAACAGCACGTAGTGGATGTGGCTGACGACCCAGTAAGTGTCGTTGATCGCGTAGTCGATCGGCACGACAGCGTGGAACACGCCATCGACGCCGCCGATCAGGAACATGAACAGGAAGCCGATGGCGAACAGCATCGGCGTCTTCAGGCTGATGCTGCCACCCCACATCGTGCCCAGCCAGTTGAACATCTTCACGCCCGAGGGCACCGCGATCATCATCGTCGTGAGCATCGTCCACACCGTCAGCGGCACGCTGAGGCCCGTCGCGAACATGTGGTGCATCCACACCGTGAAGCCCAGGACGCCGATGCCGGCGCCGGCGTAAATCACCGCCTTGTAGCCGAACAGCGGCTTGCGCGAGAACACCGGCAGGACCTCGGAGATGATGCCCATCGCCGGCAGGATCATGATGTACACCGCCGGGTGCGAGTAGAACCAGAACAGCTGCTGGTACAGGATCGGGTTGCCGCCAAAGCGCGGGTCGAAGAAGTGCGTGCCGATGTAGCGGTCGGAGAACAGCATCGTCAGCACGCCCGCCAGCACCGGCGTCGCGAACACCACCAGCACCGAAGTGGTGACGATCATCCAGACGAAAATCGGCATGCGGATCAGCGTCATTCCCGGCGCGCGCATCGTCATCGTCGTCACCAGGAAGTTGATCGCGCCGCCCACGGACGAGACGCCGAGGATCTGCACACCGAGGATCCACAGGTCTGTGCCGTGCCCCGGCGTGAAGGTCTTGCCGGAGAGCGGCGGGTACTCGGTCCAGCCCGCGGACGCGCTGCCGCCGTCCACGAAGAAAGAGCTGAACATGAACACCGCGGCCAGCGGGATCAGCCAGAGACTCAGAGCGTTGATCCGTGGATACGCCATGTCCTTGGCGCCGATCATCAAAGGCAGCAGGTAGTTACCGAAGCCCGCGCCCACCGGGATCACGAACAGAAACAGCATGGTGGAAGCGTGCATCGTGAAGAACTGGTTGTACTGGTGCTGGTCCAGGAACGTGTTCTCAGACCACGCCAACTGGGTGCGCACCAGCAGCGCCAGGATGCCCCCGATGATGAAGAACAGCACCGTGAACACCAGGTACATGATGCCGATCTTTTTGTGGTCGGTCGTCGTAATCCACTCGAGGATGCCGCCGTAAGCAGGCGCTCCGTGTGCTGGTCTTGCGATTGCCTCGGTAGCCATTAGCTCACTCCCGCGAGGGCGTTATTACTCGAGCTCGCCATCACAGGTGGGGCGAGACGTAGAGGCTGAAGAACACGAATACCCAGATCACGTCGACGAAGTGCCAGTACAGCACCGCGGCCTCCGCGAAGCGGTGACGCGACGGCGAGAAGTCGTTCCACGTGGCACGCAACAGGACGAACGCGAGCATCATCAATCCGGCGATTACGTGTGAACCGTGAAAGCCGGTGATGATGAAGAACGTCGCGCCGTAGGCGTCTGAGCCCGCGTTCAGGCCTTCGTCCATCAAGGTCAGCCACTCGTATATCTGCCCGCCGATGAAGATGCTGCCCAGGACGATCGCCAGCGCGATGCCGATCTTGAACTGCATCCGGTTGTTGCTGAGGATGCCCAGCATGCCGATGTGCGCCGCGATGCTGCTGCTGATCAGGATCGCCGACAGGACCGCAGCAATCGGGACTTCGATTTCGTGCTCGATGCCTTCCGGGGGCCAGGTCGCCGCCTGGCTGCGCAGGTAGAAGTACCCCGCGAACAGCCCGCCGAACAGCATGATCTCGGACGCGATGAACAGGACCATCCCCGCCAGTTCGCGGCCCATGCCTTGCTGGGCGTGGCCGTGCGCCGGCGCGGCTGCGGCGTGCATCGCCATGATTAGTCGTCCTCCCGGGAAGCCGTGTCAGACTCCGGCACCACGCCCTGCGCCGCCTGCGTTTCGCGCAGCCAGGCCTCGTAGTCCGCCTCGGAGCGCGCGTCCAGGATGAAACGCATGTCGGAGTGGCGCAGGCCGCAGAACTGGTAGCACTGCCCAACGTACACGCCAACGTCTTCGATCTTCACGTGCATGTAGTTAATGTTCCCCGGCACCGCGTGCATCTTGTACAGCGTGTGCGGGATGCCGAAGCTGTGAATCACGTCCGTCGAGCGGATCGCGATCGAGATCGTCTTGCCCACCGGCACCACCAGCGTCGGCGGTGCGAGATCCTCGTAGTTGGGCGGCGTGGCCTGCACCGTGACGCCATCGTCCGGATACTTGAACTCCCACCACCACTGGTGGCCGACCGCTTCAACCCGGACCTCGATGTCCTCGTCGGCCGGCTGGTTCTTGATGTCCAGCAGGTAGATCATCGAAGGCACAAACAGGACAACCAGGATGATGATCGGGATGACGGTCCACAGCGCTTCCGCCGTGCTACTGCCGTGGATCTGCTCCGGGATCGTGTCGTCGACTCGCCTGTAGCGGAAGATCGCCCAGATAATGCCCGCCGTCACCAGGAAGAAAATGACGAACGACACGGCAAGAACGGCCTCGTAGAGGATGTTCACGTCCTTGCTGGTTTCGGTGATCGGGTCAGGCAGCTGGAATACGGTTACGGCGCCGACGACTGTGGCTACGGCGAGAATGAATATGAGGGTACAAGCGATCAGAATTGAGACTGACGGCCTGCGGCGGCCCGCAGGGTTTTGAGTCATCCGGATCCCTCCCCCGTCGGCTTTCGCAGCATAGGTTTGGCCCTGAGTTTGTGTCAAGCGTCACGAGAGCTGACCTCAGATTCGTTTTCAGCCTGCCGGCCGCCCGCGAAGATCCGCCCGCTGATGCTGGCGCTTGGCCCGCCGCGACGCTAGATTTCGCAGCACAGACTTCACCTCAACAGGAGCCGCAAGATGCGCAACGCCGTCGCCCTGCTACTCGCTACCTGCCTGGTCCTCGGCCTGTCCTGCGGTGGCGGCGACAAGGGCTCAACAGACGCGACAGCGGCCCCTTCTGGTCCCGGCGGCGGAGCTGCAACCCAGCCCCCCGCGGCCACGCAGCCGTCCGGCGGCGGCGCCAGCGGCGGCAGCGGCGCCGTCCCGGACTCCTGCGCGCTGCTCACCGAAGCGCAGGTCGCGGCGGCCATGGGCCAGGCCGTGGCCAAGAAGACGGCAACATCCTCAACGCCCGCCCTCTCCGTCTGTCATTGGGAGGGCGCCACCACTGGACGGCGTTTTGTCTACGTCACCATCCGCCAGGCGCAGTTCGGCGCCTCCGTGTTCACCAACAGCTTCAAATCGCGCCCCGAAGGCCAGGGCGTCACCGGCATCGGCAAGGAGGCCATCGCCCTCCCGGGGACCAACACGCCGAACGACTATCGCTTCGCCAGCGGCGCGGTCCTCACCGACACCCTGTTCATCCAGGTCGACGTCGCCGGCCCCAACCGCTCAGACGCCGATGCTTTGTCGGCGCTGACCACGGTGATGCGCACCGTGGTTGGCGGCATCCGCTAGCCGCTGCGTTCGTTTGACTTGCCAAACGGCGACTTCCTATAGTTGAAGCTCTTGCCAAGGTAGCTCAGACGGTAGAGCACAGCTCTGAAAAAGCTGGGGTCGCCGGTTCGATCCCGGCCCTTGGCACCATCCTTTTTTGACGCGCTCGGGGACGGGCGGCTGATAACGCCCGAGCGCTTGTTGCCGCGCTCCCGGGCTTTTCTTGATGCGCACCGCGATGAGTGTCAGGCCTGCGGGAGTACTAGCGCTTCGCCGAAACGAAGTTGCCCAGGTCCTTCCAAACCAGGGCTGCCCCGGAGTGACCGGCGATCACAATGGTGGCAATCGCGACGAGCCCCAGGCCGGAAGTAGCTGCATAGGCTGCGGGAGCCGTCCATGCCTGCAGTCGCAGTCGCTCACGCCAGGTTTCCAGCACCCAGAGACCTGCGGCGGCCATCGCGAAGAAGACCGCGAACACTTTGGCCGTGTCGCCCTGCTCCGGATGGTCACCGAAGCGCGCCCGGGTGCCGGCCGCGCTGGCCGCCTGGCGGATCGTCGCCTCCAGGTCGCTGCCGGTCTGTGCGGCGAGCAGTGCAGCAACGGCGCCGCCGATCGCTAGCAACGCAATCGGCAGGCCGTAGCGGCGCCGCCAGTCACTCTTCCAGCACAACCCGATCATCGCCACGGCCGACAGCGGCACGAGGACAACGGCCGCGTGCACAACTAACGGGTGGAGTGGCACTCCGAACACTGAGGAGACACCCAGCATTTACACCTCCGACCCTGACTGCCACCACCGTGCTGAGCAGTCGCCTTCGTCATTCTCGGTGGCAGGTTGAATCCGAACCGTCAAGCGAGCGTTAAACGTCTGCGAAATCTTTCACGAGGCGCGACGGACCGGGGCA
>DATDOP010000362.1:0-2283 GCA_035293185.1 Dehalococcoidia bacterium
GAACCGCAACGCTGGCTCGTGCTGGACGCCACGCTTTCTCCCGACGAGCTTTCGCGCTCAATCTGGACACGGACTGAGGATCTGATTGCGGCCCGCCAGACGAGTTGACACCTTTGTCGACGCGGCGTAGCTTCGACTGACCAACCCACGCATCATCGACGCTGCGGACCTGGACGGCCCCAATAAGCGAGGTAAGAGATGACGACGACAACCGCGAAGCCCAGCTACGACCCCAACGCCCACTACGAGGTGAAGGTCTTCGATGTCGAATACCGCCGGGACGGCGACACTTCCTGGCTGGCGCGCATCTTCCAGCCCCAGGGCGCCGGTCCCTTCCCCACCCTGCTGGACATCCACGGCGGCGCCTGGGCCAACGGCGATCGGCTGATGAACGAAGGCACGGACATCGTCCTGGCTGAGAGCGGCATCGTCATCGCGGCCATCGACTTCCGTACTTCTCTCAACGCTCCGCACCCGGCCGCGCAGGAGGACATCGCCTACGCCACGCGCTGGCTCAAGGCGCACGCCGGCGACTTCAACGGCACGGCAGAATCGCTGGGCGGCGTTGGTTGGTCCAGCGGCGGTCACCAGGTTATGCTCGGCGCCATGCGCCCCGCGATGTACTCCGGCCTGCCGTTTACCGAGGCGCCCGAGCTGGACGCCATGCTGGCTTACGTGATCATGGGCTGGCCGGTGATCGACCCGCTGTCCCGCTACCGCCTGGCGGAAAGCCGCGGCAACCAGGACCTGATGCAGAACCACCTGCGCTACTTCGGCAGCGAGGACGGCATGATCGAGGCAAGCCCGCCGCACATCCTCGCGCGAGGCGAGGCCGTCGAGCTGCCACCGGCGCTGCTCGTGCAGGGTGCGCAGGACGAAGGTCTGACGCGCATGATGGCCGAGGAGTTCGTGGAGGCGTACAGCCTGGCCGGCGGCGTGATCGAGCTGGGCAAGTATCCCGGCGAACCGCACGGCTTCTTGCGTCAGGGCGGGCCCCAGGTCGGGCGCGCAATCGCGCACATCAAGTCGTTCATCGCGCGCCAGTTGTAGGCAACAGCGCCCGCCGCCCAGAGCTTCGGCGGAGTTCAATTGCTAGGCTGAGTTTGCTTCCCGCAAGCGTCAGAAGGGGAAACCGTGGCCACAAAAACTGAGATTACGGCCGGCATTCATGAGGTCGAGCAGCGTTTCGAGCGTCTCCTGCCCGGCATCAAATCCAACCTGACGAAACCCCTGCCCGAAGGCACATGGACGGTTCATGATGCGCTCTGCCATATCGCGGCGGACTCGAACGTCTTCGTCCGTTGGCAAGGCCTCGTCGATGCGCACGCCGCCGGCACCAGCGCCCGGCCCCCCGCTTTCAACCTCGACGAGCACAACCAGCGCGGCATCGACGCGCGCAAGAGCAAGGCAGTCGACGCCGTCGTAGCCGAAATCAGAGACGCCCTGCGTGCCGGTACGGCAGCCGTCGAAGCCGTTGATGAGGCCGTGTTGCAACGCGACCTGCCGAACTTCCGCGGTGAGCTGGGACCCGGCTCCGACCGTCTCAGGTTCATGGCCGTCACGCACAACCAGATCCACCTCGACGACCTCGAAAAGGCGATCGCGGTCTGAGCATGACAGAGGACGCCCCGCACAAAGAGCCCCTGGTCTTGTGGTGGATGCCGGTCCTCGCGCTGGCCGCGCCGCTGATCGCCGCAGCCTGGCTCGGCGTCTCCGCCGATGACGACGCCCTGGGCAAGGCCGCCTTCGGGCTGATCTGGCCGGGCGTGCCCGCCTACTTCGCCACGCTGGCCGTGTCCTGGTGCGGCTGGAAGATCGAGCTGGAGTAGTGCTGTACGTCTTTCACGGCGAGGATGAGTTTCGCGCCCACGAAGCCTTGCGGGAGCTGCGCCGCCAGCTGGACCGCGACGGCAACCTGGCGCACAACACAGCCCGATTCGATCCGCAGGACGTGCGCTCCCTGACGCCCGCGGCCCTGCGAGCGGCCTGTCACACGGCGTCCTTCTTCGACGACACGCGACTCGTGATCGTCGAAGGGCTGCTCAAGAAGCTGAGCGGCGGCGGGCGGCGCAAGGGACGTCGAGCGCGGGGGACGGCTGAAGCCCCAGCGCCTGCAAGTGAGGCAGACGAATTCCTGGAGGTGCTGTCCTCGCTACCGGAATCGACGACGGTGGTGCTGCTCGACGAGAGCGGCGCCGGCATGCTCGACTCGCTGCCCGAAGGCGCTGCCGTACGCGCGTTCCCGAAATTTCGGAAAATCGACGAAGTGCGCGGCTGGGCTGC
>DATDOP010000363.1:0-2618 GCA_035293185.1 Dehalococcoidia bacterium
CTGCGGCGCGTCGTCACCAGCAGCCGTCCGGCGCCGTTCTGCACCAGCGCGCCCGCCGCCCTGCGTCCCGCTTCACCCGCTCCGACCACGAGCACCGTCTTGCGTCGCAGGTCTCCCACCAGCCGCCGGCTCAAGCTCACGCCCAGCGCCGCGATCGACCCGCCGTGCGCGCCGATCTCCGTTTCGCTGCGCGCGCGCCGGCCGACGCGCATGGCGGTGTGAAACAGGCGCGCCAGTACCGCGTTGCCACTGCCCGCTGCCGTCGCCGCGGAGAACGCCTCGCGCACCTGCCCCAGGATCTCGGACTCCCCCACCACCAGCGACTCGATGCCCGCCGCCACGCGGTATAGGTGACGCACGGCGTCGGTGCCGTCACGGTGGAAGAACGTCACGCCTTCAGGCGCCGGCTCCCCGCGTGCCAGGCCCAGCGCGGCGGCCGCGCCCTCGCGGCTTACCGGCGTTTCGCAGGCCAGATAAAGCTCCGTGCGGTTGCAGGTCGAAAGCAGCACGCCGCCGCCCAGCTCGGAGGGCAGGCGCTGCAAGGCGGGCGTCAGTTGCTCGGCTCCGAACGCGAAGCGCTCGCGAAGCTCAACGGGCGTCTCGTGATGCGAGACGCCCGTAACGGATACGTGCACTATGCGCGCCCCTCGCGCCGGGTTCTCTCCCTCGCGATCGCCTGTTGACGCTCCCAATCGGCCAGCTCGGAGTCTTCCAGGTCCTCAAACGGCTCAGCCGCGATCACGTCATCGAGGTCCTTATGCGCCTGCTGCGCGATGTGCGCGATGCGGTCAGACCCGAAGGTCGTGGCGCGGTACATCGTGTTCAGCTTGAGGGCCTTGTCCTGACCCTCCATGAACCCCTCGCGCTTGCGTCGTCTCTTTGAGCTTGTCATTGTTGCCTGCTCATCTTGCACCATCTGTCAGCGACTCGTAAGCCGCCGTCATTCCCAACAAGACCTGGTCGCCCAGCGCGTGCACCTGCCCGGAAGCGGCCAGCGCCTCCTCCAGCGGCATCGATTCGCGCAGCGCTGCCTGATTCGTCGTCTCGTCGATCGTCTTGCGAAAGCCAATGTACGCGCCCACGGCATTCGGCAGCGGCAGCCCCGCATCGATCAATACGCGGCCGTACTCCCCGCCGATCTCCAGTGCTTCATCCAGCAGGCTCGGCCGGCGCGTGCCCTTGTCCATGTATTCCCCAGCCATCTCCACCAGCCGCCGCCCCAGGTCTCGCAATCGCTGCTTGCTGCCGTCCGAAATGCTGCTGTACCAACCGTGATCATCCTGGCGCGCCCGTTGCAGCTGACGCCTGATCTTGGCCACTGCCAGCCGTTCGACCTCACCGGAGCCACGATGACGCCCATCGCCCGCGACCATGCTCTCGAGGTCGCTCAGCGAGAAGCGCCGGTGGCCGCCCGGCGTGCGGTAGACCCGCAGCCTGCCCGCGTCTGCCCAGCGCCGCAGCGTCGACTCGTCGGCGCCGAGGATCTCACAGGCGCGTGCCAGACTCACCCAGCGCCCAGAAGCGCCGCGTTGCGCCACGCCCTGCGTTGCGTCCGACACCTTAGTTGCTCCCCTAGGCCGCAATTCCGGGAAAAAGCGGACTGATTCATTCTACACGTTCACGTAAAGGGTAGGTACCCCCTTATGTCGCCCGTCCATCTGCGAGAGAAGGTCTCAAGCCGCCTGAGGAGGCCTCCGGCCCCGCCCACGAAGCACGCACCCGAATGTACAGACGCGGCTTCTAGCTCCGTCCGCCACGCCGCAACCCAGTCCACCAACCGCCTCGTCTACACAGCCCCTCTCTGAAATCGGAGAGGGGCGCGCGGCAGCGGGGGTGAGGTCCGGCGCCCCTTGCCCGTCTCAGAGGTCTCAAGCCGCCTGAGGACCGCCCACGCCTCGCCCATGAAGCCCTAGTTAAGTGGACGGAAGCAGCTTTGGCTCGGTCGGCCACCCTGCAACGCAGTCTAGGAATCACCTCGTCCTCCACAGCCCCTCTCCGAGATCGGAGAGGGGCGCGCGGCAGCGGGGGTGAGGTCCGGCGCCCCTGCCCGTCTCAAAGGTCTCAAACCGCGTGAGGACCGCCCCCGCCTCGCCCGCGAAGCACGCGCCCGAATGTACCGGCGCAACTTCTAGCTTCGTCCGCCACCCTGCAACGCAGTCCACCAACCGCCTCGTCTACACAGCCCCTCTCCGAGATCGGAGAGGGGCGCGCGGCAGCGGGGGTGAGGTCCGGCGCCCCTTGCCCGTCGCAAAACGCCTTAGGCGCCGCCTTCAGCGGGGGTGAGGTCCGGCGCCCCTTGCCCGTCGCAAAACGCCTTGGGCGCCGCCTTCAGCGGGGGTGAGGTCCGGCGCCTCTGCCCGTCGCAAAACGCCTTAGGCGCCGCCTTCAGCGGGGCTTGGGGCAGAGCCCCATCTTCAGATCAATGGTCCATCTGGGAGGACAGCCCGGTGCTGCGGTCGAACACGGCGTCGTCCTTGCGCGTCGCAGCGTCGAACGCGGTGCGTCCGGTCTGCAGGCTGCGCGTGCCGTACTTGCCACGCACCTTGTCGAAGGCAGCGCTTAGAGATTCGCCCTTCGACTCCGCCGAAGGCTCCAGGCTCAACTGCACCGCGTCGTCC
>DATDOP010000364.1:0-4100 GCA_035293185.1 Dehalococcoidia bacterium
AGCCCGTCTTCCTCCCGCGCCCGCATCGCGAAATCGAAGCGGTTGGCGTCCATGCAGGCGTCAATGTCTCCAGCGGCGATCCCGGGATGCCCCTCCTCGAATTGACGGCGGGAGAGGAGCGCGCCGGCCGATGTCTCTACGCGCGCCAGGAACGGCGACACGCCGGCGGCCGGATCGCCGAGGAGCGCGGCGATGTACTCGGCGCAGGCGAGGTCTTCGTCCGCGCTACCGTCATCGCCCGTGATCACGAAATAGACCTCGTTGAAACCCGATTCGCGAACCGCGCGCGCTGTCGCGGACGCCACGGTGAAGCTGGCGCAGAAGAGATGCTCCGCCCCTCGCGCCGCCACGGCGCCGACGGTCCCGTGCCGCGTCCGCTGAACGATCGTGGCCCCGCGCAGGTCCTGGGCCTTGATCATCACCGGCGAATTCGTCAGGTCGAAACCGGGCTCGGGGCGGCCATCCTTGAGGGCCAGCGCGCCGGGGATCGAAGCCTTGAGCGCCAACGCTTCCTCGACGTCATCGCTCAGGACGATGCGCTCAGCGCCCAGCCCGAACGCCCACGCCGCCGTCGTGAACGCGCGCAGCACGTCGACCACCACCGCCACACCGCCCACACGCCCACACTCAGCGATTGACACGAAAAACGGCCGCTGCTCCACGCCGCCATTATCATCGAGGACCTTCCCGAATCCTCGTCTGCCCGTATGCCCTATGCCCGTCTGCCTCCATGCCCGCATGCCCGTATGCCCTATGCCCTATGCCCGTATGCCCTATGCCCCCATGCCCCCATGCCCTATGCCCCCATGCCCACAAAAAGAAAGGAGAGGCCCGACCGAGGTGGGCCTCTCCTTTGATGGGGCTGGTTAGCAGCCTAGTCCTCCGCTGCGGCCGGAGCCTTCTCCTTGACCACGGGGCGGCTACCGCCACCCATGCGGCTGATGCTGCGCATCGGGTCGCCCTCCCAGAGGGTGTCCTGCGCTGAGTTCTGGAACTCGCGCTCCTCACCACACAGCTTGCACGCGCCCAGGCTCGTCGCGCCGTGCGGGCTCTCGATCACCCAGTGGTGGCGGCACGTGGGAGCTTCCTGCTCCGCGCCTTCCTGGTAGATCTGCTCTTCAATAACCGGGGTCTGCATTTACCACCTCTCGATCCTTCAACCACCCGTCACTACTTAATACGTCGGCTGGGGTGCGCTGGATCATGTATCGCGCCTCCAAAATTATCAGTTCTGAATCTGAATCGTCAAGGTTTCTACGTAAAATACCTGAAAAAAATCATTAAATAGGTATTAAACCGATTCCTTCAGCGCGTCAGGCCGTCTATGATGCATTTGAGGCCACAGCCCTCGATTCTATGCAGACGACTAAGCATCAGATCCTCGAACTCCTCAAGCGCACCGGCTCTGCCACTATCGACGAGGCCGCCGGCGCGCTCACCATCGCCTCCATGACCGCCCGCCAGCACCTCCTCGGCCTCGAACGCGACGGGCTCGTCCAGTCCGAAAAGGTCCGCCGCTCCAACGGCCGCCCCCACTTCCTCTTCTATCTGACGCCCAAAGGCGACGAAATGTTCCCCCGGCGTTTCGATTTGCTCGCCGGCATCCTGCTCGACGTCGTCGCGTCACTCACGTCAGAAGATATCGACAGCCTTTCCGGCGAACAAAAGCGCTCCCTGCTAATTCAGCGCGCCGCCGACCGCCTCGCCGACGACTACCGCTTCCCCGTCGAGGGCCGCACCCTCGAAGAGCGCGTCGATCAATTGACCAGCGTCCTGCACCGCATCGGCGGCTTCGCCGAATGGCGCAAGATCCCCGAAGGCTACGAAATCCGCGATTACAACTGTGTCTTCGCCCGCCTCATGGTCCGCCAGAACGACGGCTGCCTGGGCCACCTGAGGCTGATCACCCACCTCTTGCAGTGGCCGGCACGCCACGAAGTCGTCGTCGACGGCCGTGTGCAGTGCTGCCGCTACATCGTCTCGCCGGACGCTACCGGCGCCGAGGAAGGATTGCTCCTGAATGCCTGAAGTCGACGAAAGCGCCGTCATGCAGGCGCTCGCCGCTGTCGAAGACCCGGAGCTTCACCGCGACATCATCTCCCTGAACATGGTGCGTGACCTCAAAATCCACGGCGACACCGTCTCGATGACCCTGATGCTCACCACGCCCGCCTGTCCGCTCACCGGCCCGTTCAAAGAAGCCGTCGAGACCGCGCTGCTCTCCGTCCCCGGCGTTGTCAGCGCCAACGTCGCCCTCGACGCCGAGGTGCGCACCCATCACGGCCCCAGCGAGCGCAAGCCCGTCGAGGGCGTCAAGAACATCATCGCCGTCGCCTCCAACAAGGGCGGCGTCGGCAAGTCCACCGTCGCGACCAACCTCGCGATCGCCCTCGCCCGCCACGGCGCCAAGGTCGGCATCCTCGACGCCGACATCACCGGCCCCAACATCCCCACCATGATGGGCTTCGAGCCCGGCTTCCAGGCCCAGAGCGAAGGCGGCCTCAAGCCCAGCGAGCACTACGGCGTCCTCGTTTGCTCCATCGGCTTCGCGCTCCCCAGGGGCACCCCGGTCGTCTGGCGTGGCCCGATGATCGGCACCGCCGTGCGCGACTTCCTGCACAACATCCCCTGGGGCGAGCTCGATTACCTGATCGTCGACCTCCCGCCCGGCACCTCGGACGCCTCCATGAGCATGGTGCAGGAGGCGCCGATCGCCGGGGCCGTCGTTGTCAGCACGCCGCAGACCGTCGCGCTGGAGGACGCCACCAAGGCAGTCGCGATGTTTGACCGCCTGCAGGTGCCGGTTTTCGGCATCATCGAGAACATGAGTTACTTCATTGCCCCGGATACGGGCAACCGATACGAGATATTCGGGCACGGCGGCGCTAAGATGGCAGCAGAGGAACTGGGTCTTGAGTTCCTGGGCGAGATCCCCCTCGACCAGGCGACCCGAGAAGCCAGCGACGCCGGTATGCCGGTGACCCAGAAGTCGCCGGATTCGCCGTCAGCCCTGGCCTTCATGGCCGTCGCAGAGAAAATCGCTGCGCGTTGCAGCGTCCAAAATTACCTTGAGGAGACCGCGTAATTTCTGAGTGGCTATCTTTCCTGAATCGATCCCGCCAGGGCGGCGGCGCTGAACCGTCCGCCCCCGAATCCGCCGCAGAGGAGACACCCAAGCGTCGCGGCGGACGCACCCGGCGCACAACCGCCGCCTCAACCGAGGCCGAGGCCGCGCCGCCCGTAGCAGAACCTGAAGCCCCCGCAGCCGAAGCGGCGGCCGACGGCGAAGCGCCACCCCGGCCGCGCACCCGTCGCGGCACCCGCGGCGGCGTCGGACGATCGCGCGCCCGTGGCGCCGCCGCAACCGAAGAGGTCCCGGCGCCGGAGCCCGAACCAGAACCCATCCCGGAGCCCGTGGCGGCCGCCGAAGCGCCCGTCGAAGGCGAAGCGCCGCCCCGGCCCCGCACGCGCCGTGGCAGCCGCGGCGGCGCCGGACGCCGCCGGCCCGGCCGTCCCGTCACCGAAACCCCCGGCATGCTCCCCGAGATCGCCCCGTCCGACCACGGCCCGCCGGTCAACGGCCGCCGCGCCCGCACGGAGCGTCCCGCGCCGCCGCCACGCACAACCGCAGCGCCGCCACGCAGCGCCGGCCCGCCGCCCCGTGGCGCCACCGTCGAAGCCCTGATCGCGCGTCAGAACGTTCTCTTCGAGGAGTTCAGCCAGTCGCAGACCCAGACCCTGCGTGACGTACAGCGCGCGCTGCGCGGCATGGGCGGCGCTCAGGGCGCCGCCGGCAACATGATGGCGCTGCCCAAGGTCGGCATCTTCCTCGACGTACCAAACCTGATCTACGCCGCGGAGCAGCTCGGCGTCCGCATCGACTTCGGCAAGTTGCTGGAGTACCTCACGGAGGGCCGCCAGCTCGTCCGCGCCACCGCTTACGCGCCGATCACCGACGACCCGGCGACGCGCTTCGAAAAGCAGCGTTTCGTCGAGCCGGTGATCAACCACGGCTACAAGATCGTCACCAAGGCCTGGAAGCGCTTCAGCGACGGCGGCATGAAGGCCAACTTCGACATCGAGCTCGCCGTCGACATCCT
>DATDOP010000365.1:0-3965 GCA_035293185.1 Dehalococcoidia bacterium
TCGAACTCGCGCAGGCGGAAGATGAAGTTGCCCGGCGTGATCTCGTTACGGAAGGACCGGCCCTGCTGCGCGATGCCGAAGGGCAGCTTGCGCCGCATCGACGTCACGACGTTCTCGAAGTTCGTGAACATCGCCTGCGCCGTCTCCGGCCGCAGGTAGACCTCGTTCGCGGACTCTTCGACAGGCCCGACCCACGTCCTGAACATCAAGTTGAACGGCCGCGCATCGGTGAATTGGCCCCTGACGCCGCAGTCCGGGCAGACGTCAGATGTCAGGTGGTCGGCGCGAAAGCGGTGCTTGCAGTTCTTGCAGTCGACCATCGGGTCCGTGAACACCGCGACGTGGCCGCTGGCCTCCCAGACCTTGGGGTTCATGATGATCGATGCGTCGAGGCCGACAACGTCGTCGCGCTCCTGCACCGTAGCCTGCCACCAGGCGCGCTTGATGTTGTTCTTCAGCTCCACGCCCAGCGGCCCGTAATCCCAGAACCCGCCGATGCCGCCGTAGATCTCGCTGCTCGGAAACACAAAGCCGCGCCGCTTGCACAGCGAGACCAGCGTATCGAACTGCAGCTCCTGCTTCTCGTCACTCACCAGGCGTTACCTGCTACTTGAACCTGACTTGTTACTTGTCACCTGTTACTGGTTACTACCCTAGAACCCGTCGTCCTCGTCTTCGTCTTCCAGCTCTTCCGTGTCCACCCAGAGGATGTCCACCTCTTCACGGTCACCCAGCGCCAGCGTCAGCATGCGTACCAGCGTCGCGTCGGCGCCGCGCTGCTTGAGCAATTCCAGCATCGTCCGGTTGATGAAGTAGTCGCGATCCTCGGGCCACTCCTCCTCCAGGTTGTCGACCAGGAAGTCGAGTTGCTCTTCGCTGAGCTCACCGACCTGGGAATACAGCAGGATCATGGTCATCTGCCTTTCTTCTGGAGGTGAGAGCACCCCCGCCGATCCCCTACACGCCCAGCGCTCCCTTTCAGGGCTCAGAGACCTCACGGGCGCCGGCAATCGTCCTAGACAAAAGCGCCCCGAGTTCTGACTCGAGGCGCACGCGTACAGGCTCGGCCGCCGCGTGCCTAGGTGCTTCCTCCCTGCGTCTCTGAGCTAGGGGTCATCAGCACTGACGCTACGGTAAGCCCATCTTGGTGTCAACACGACTGCTAGATGCGCTACGTCTTAGTCGGCGGCGGCGTGCTGGTCCGAGTTGAACTCGCTGCGCCGGATGTCCATCAGGATGAAGTTGTACTCGCCCCGCCGCGACGTGCCGTAGCGCGTGAAGCCCGCCTTTTCAAAGCAACGTTGCGCCCGCAGGTTCCAGTCCAGCGTCTTCAGGTAAATGCGGTCCAGCGACAGGCTCTCGAACAGGTAGCGCACGAACGTCCGCAGCAGGTCCGTCCCGTAGCCCTTCGCCCAGTACTCCCGCAGCCCGATCGTCACGCCGATCTCCGCCTCTTTGCGGTGGAAGTCGGCGTTGTAGTACATCACGTTGCCGATGTGCCGCCCTTGGTGGTCTTCAACCGCGATCGTCTTGCGGTACGGGCTTGGGTAACGCAGCTCGTCGCTGAAGATCGAGGTGTAGTCCCTGAGGCTGCCGGTGTACGGCCGCGCCGCATCGAAGGTCGCCAGCTCGGCGTCGCGGCGCCACTCGTAGTCCTGCTCGGCATCGCCCAGCGCCTTTTCGCGCAGCACAATCTGCACCCCGCGCGCCAGCTCGCCGGCGACCGCCGTCACAGCGCAGCCTCCGTCGACCGCCCGTCCACCATCTCGATCGCCATCCTCAGGATCCGCGCCTCATTCTGGTAGGTTAGCAACTTCAAGCCTTCCTGTACCGGAAACCAGCGCACCTCGTCGAACTCGTGGTCGTGCAGGCTGGGGTCGCCGCCGATCGGGTGCATGAGGTAGTGACGCACCGTCTTGTAGTAGCGCACGCCCTCCTGCGGCCGCGAAAACCAGTACTTGATGTCGCCTACCCTGGCGTCGATTTCGACGTCGACGCCCGTCTCCTCGCGCACCTCGCGCCGTGCGGTCTGCTCCAGCGTCTCGCCCGGCTCCGGCGTGCCTTTGGGCAGCGCCCACAGCCCGTCCGAGCTGCGGCCGCAGACCAGCACCTCACGCCCGGCGCCGTTTTCGCGGAACACAACGCCGCCCGCCGAGGTCACTCGCTCCGTCCGCAGTGCCATGTCTACAACGTCCCCATCGGGTCTTCGCTGAACTCGATCTCGCTCATCGCTTCCTGGACGGCCTCTTCCAGCGCCTCGTCGCCCTCATAGAGGATCGCCTTCAGCGCGACCTTCGCCTGACTGCCGCCGATTTCGCCGAGCGAGTGGATCGCCGCCAGCTGCACCTCGCGGTCCGGGTCCAGCACCGCCATGCGCTTCAGCGAGTCGATCGCCGCCTGGTCGCCGATTTCGCCCGCCGCGAACGCCGCCGCGTGCCGCATTTCCGGCGCCCGGTTCTCCATCTCGCGCAGGATCAGCGGCAACCAGGTTTCGTTGCAGCTGCGGCCCATAGCGTCCACGGCGCCCACCTTCAGCCAGATGCTGTCTTCCTCGTAGATGCTCTCGATCAGGTTGTCGGTCTCTTCGCCGCTGATCGCACCCAGCGCCTCGATCGCCCGGCCGCGCACGCGGTCGTCTTCCTCCAGGTCCTCGGCGCTTTCCATCAACACGTCGCGCACCGCGGCGGCGTCATCGGCGCGCAGCTGGTTCAGCTCCGCCGACAGCGCGTAGCGCCCCAACGAGATCGCGGCCTCCCGCCGCACGGTCGAGTCGAGGTCGGTGCGCAGCAGCTCCGCCAGCACCGGGATCAGGTCGCGCGCCTCGTACTCGTACAGCCCGTGCAGCCCCGCCGCGCGCACCAGCGGCTCCTCGTCGCGCAGCGCCAGCTTGTAGATCGCGTCGTAGTTCAGGTCGACGTTGTCGGCCGCCAGCTCCGTCAGCTCCGAGACGATTGTCAGCCGCCGCCCGGCGTCGATCTCCGGCCACAGCTCCTCGAAGCGCGCAGCCTCGATCTCATCAAGCTCCGAGAAGTTGACCAGCTGGGTCGCCGCCAGGCGTTTCGTAGGGTCGCTCAGGTCTGCAAGGTCGGATTCGAAAGACACGGTAGCTCTATCTAATCAGCGCCCCTCAGGAGTGTCAAACGGGAAGCAACCAGCAACCAGCAACAAGGAACAGGAGGGACGCAGCTGAACATAGTAGACAACAAGACCGCCCGGCGGAGGAGAGTCCAGGTGATCCCCGCGGGGAGAGGGTTAGGGTGAGGGGAATCGGCAGATCACTTATCGAGGCGCGAGCCTCCCATCTCCTCGCATGGAGAGCGGTTGGGGGTGAGGTAACCCGATGCCGCAGGTTTCAACCTGCGGTGTCGGGGCTAATCCCTCTCTGCCCGCGCCGCCCTCGCCATTAGCTCCCGCCCCGCCTCGATCGCCGTCTTGCCCTCGAACAGCACCGCGTGCAGCGACTCGCAGATCGGCATCTCCACGCCGATGCGCCGCGCCAGCTGCGGCACCGCTCGCGCTGTCACCACCCCCTCGACCACGCCCTCAACCGACTCCAGCGCTTCGTCCAGGCTCATCTCCTGCGCCAGCGCCAGCCCCAGGCGCCGGTTGCGTGACGTATTGCCCTCGCAGGTCAGCACCAGGTCGCCCAGTCCCGCCAGGCCCAGGAAGGTCAGCGGCTGTGCGCCCGCCGCCACGCCCAGCCGCGTGATCTCGGCCAGCCCGCGCGTGATCAGCGCCGCCTTCGCGTTCTCACCGTAGCCGAGGCCGTCAGATAGCCCGCAGGCGATGGCCACCACGTTTTTCAGCGCGCCGCTCAGCTCCACGCCCACCGGGTCATCGCTGGTGTAGACGCGGAACGATGGGCCGTTGAGCAGGGCCTGCGCCTCGCGCGCCCGCGCTTCGTCCCTGCCCGCCACAACCGTTGCCGCCGGCAGCCCCGCCGCGATCTCGCCCGCGAAGTTCGG
>DATDOP010000366.1:0-3013 GCA_035293185.1 Dehalococcoidia bacterium
CTCGGGGAGGAAGAGTGGTTGGCTACTCGCCAAGGCTCGGGCCTTGAACCTCGATAGCCTCCCGTCCCTTGTAGTAGCCACACACCGGGCAAACGTGGTGAGGGCGGCGCATGGTCCGGCACTGCGGGCAGCGGGTGAGACCGGCCAGCTTGAGGGCCAGGTGGCTGCGGCGCTTGCCCTGACGCGCCTTGGGATAACGTTTCTTTGGCAGTGGGGGCACTGGTTAGTCCTTCCCTTCGCTGTCGCTTTTCGATAGCAGGCCGGCCAGAGCTGACCAGCGGTCGTCTATCGCTGCGGCGCTGCAGGCGCAATCGCCGGTGTTGAGATCGTGACCACAATGGGGACAAAGACCCCGGCAGTCGGGCCGGCACAGCGGCTGCATTACCGCGGACGCCTCTCGATACTGCCTTATCGCCTCCGTTAGGTCTAGCAGGTGATTCTCGTCGATCGTGAAGGCCTCGTCATCCTGCTCCCGCTGAAACGGGCGGCCGGTGCGGACGTCAACGGTCGACTGGAACTCCTCTTCGAACTCGATCGGCAGGGTTTCTTCGAGGGGCTTGAGGCAGCGGCTGCAGGTCTCCGCCTCAACCACTCGCAGCCTGGCCCGCACCAGCACACCCGACTTTGTAGCCAGCATCTGCACGGTGCCGGTTACGGGCTCGGGAGGATGACCCTCGGATTCGAGGACGCCATCGATTTCGTGCCTGCGGGTGGCCCCGATGCCTTCCTGTACCAGGCCGGAAACGTTGAAAAGCATCGCGAATTCTAGAATAGTTGTTGGGCACCAAGGCGGTCAACGAAAGCGGCGTCTAGCCTTGTTCGCCTACTTTCCGAAGCCTATAATCGCCAACTAGCAGGCCGGCGGGGCATGCCCAGGCCCACCCAACCCAGGTTTCGCATTCCGTCCGCCATTCCCTGCGTCTAGAATTCGTTATGACAAGTTCTTCTGACCTGTTTGCCCTCCAGGAGATTGACCTGCGCCGCGACGCTCGACGAGCGATGATCGCCGATATCGAGGCGCGCCTGGGCGAGACGGCAGAGGTTGTCGGGGCACGCGAGGCGGTTGTCGCGGCTGAGACGAATCTCAAGGCGCTGCAAGCCCAGCAGCGCCGTCTCGACGCCAAACTCGAAGACCTGGACGCGAAGATGCGGCCCCTGGAGACCAGGATGTACAACGGCTCCGTGCGCAACCCCAAAGAGCTTACCGACATGCAGAAGGAGCTCAATCACTTCAAGGCGCAGCGCAGCGAACTGGACGACGATGGCCTGGAGATGATGGAGGCGATCGAGGCTGCGACGGGCACGCTGAAGCAGCGGCAGGAAGCGCTCAAGCGCGCCGAAGCGGAGTGGCGCGCCGACCAGGAGGACCTCGTCGAGGACAAGGGCGAGGCCGAGGTGGAGTTCGCCAGCCTGGAGAGCGAACGTGGCCTGCGCACCGCTGACATGGACCGGAGCATGCTCGGCCTGTACGAGTCGTTGCGTAGCACGAAGGCGGGTCGCGCCGTGGCGCGCGTCGAGCGCGGGACCTGCCAGGGCTGCCGCATCACGCTGCCGACGCACCTGGTGCAGCAAGTACGCAACGGCGGCGTGCTGGCGCAATGCCCCAGCTGCGAGAGGATCCTGGTCACCGGATGAGGGCCGTGGGTTACTTCCGGGAGCCTGCGACGGCCGCGGCGCGTCCTAATGCGGGCCGGCCGGAGAGTATCAGCCGTCAGAACCGGCGCTTTCTCGATTACTGCGAAGAGCAGGGCTACGAGGTGGCCACGACGTTCTCTGAAGAGAGCGGCAGCGCCGGAGGCGCGGCGTTCGCGCAGCTAATCGACTACCTGAAGCGACCGGAAAAGGGCTTCATGATCGTAATCTCGCCGTCGGCGACGGCCCTGGCGGACGACGTGGTGGTCGCCGCGGCGCGCTGCCTGCAAGTGGAGCACCTCGGCGCCAAACTGCGGTTCATGGACGGGACCAGCGCGGAGGGCGACCCGCTGGAGACGATCGTCAAGAGCTGGTCGAACTCCCGCAGCGAAGAGGTGCGCGAGAAGGTCAAATCGGCGCTGCGCCGCAAGGCGGTGCGGGGCGAGGTGCTGGGACGGCCGCCTTACGGCTACCACGTCGGCTCGCGCAACCGCCTCGAGGTGGTCGACGACGAGGCCGTCGTGGTGCGCTACATCTTCCGCCTCTACCTGCACGATGGACTCGGCATCCGGCTGATCGCGCGGCGGCTCAACGAAGAGGGCCTGCGCACGCGACGCAATCGCGCCTGGAGCATGGTCAGCATCCGCGACATCCTGCGCAACCGCGCTTACCTGGGCACCTACCAGCGCCTGGGCGTGCGCGTGCCGGGAACCCACCCCGCGCTGGTTTCGCCGGACGATTTCCGCCGCGTGCAGGAGCGCCTCAGCGACCGCCGCACGAACTTCTCGCCGCGTACTGTCAGCGGCTTCTTGCTCTCCGGCCTGGTGATCTGCGAAAGCTGCGGCAACCGCATGATCGGCGTGAGCCGGCGCCAGTCCTGGACGCGGCGCAGCGACGGCAGCGAACAGAAGGCCTCCTATCGCTACTACCAGTGCGAATCGCGCACCAATCAGGGCATCTGCTCATACAACACTCAGCGCGCCGACGAGCTCGAGGAGTCCGTGCGCCGGCATCTCAGCGAGCTGGACCCGAGCAAGCTGGCAACCGCGGGCAACGACGACGCCGTGATCACGCAGTGGCAGGTCGAATCGCGGCGTCTGCGCGAGCGCCTGCACCAGGTGGACCGGCGCCTCAACCGCGAACTGGAGGCCGCGGCCAGCGACACAATAACGAGCGAGCGTCTGCGCACGACCGGCCTCGCGCTCGCTGAAGAGCGGCTCAAGGTCGAGGAGGAGCTGCGCGACTCGGAGTGGCGCACCGAGCACTATGCCTCCGCCGCGGAGCGGCGCCGGACGCGCAACGCCGCGCTGCAGCTGCTGGTCTCGGAGTGGGAGACGCTGCCGCTGAACGACAAGCAATCTCTGCTGCGCGAGATGATCGA
>DATDOP010000367.1:0-28052 GCA_035293185.1 Dehalococcoidia bacterium
TGCCGGTCAGGTTAGTCCTGATGCCGTCCCAGACGGTCACGGCGGTGCCGGGACAGGCTCCGGAGCGCCAGTGGTAAGCGAGACGGACGGGGTTGGCGCCTCCTGCCGACCAGGCGAGGGTTCCGGAGTTGGTGAAGGATACAGTCACCGGCACGAGGCTGTTGGCGGTCATGGCTGAGGGCGTGTTGTGGGAACCCCAGTCCACGCCGTACGTACTCGTGGCGCCAGTAACGTTGACGGTCTTTGCGAGTGTGTCTGCTCCCTGAGTCGAGAACCAGGTGACGCCCTCACGCACGAGGTCGTACTGAAGACAGTAGGTGCCGGGTGTGGAGGGGGTACGGACGGTGGCGGCCAGGTTGTTAGCGGAACCGCCGGTAGCGATGTTGCCGGTCAGGTTAGTCCTGATGCCGTCCCAGACGGCGGTGCCCGTGCCCGGACAGGCTCCGGAGCGCCAGTGGTAAGCAACATGAACAGCGTTGGCGCCATTTTGAGCCCAGGTAAGCGATCCGTCGTTGCGGAAGGACAGGTTCGGGTTGACTGTGTTGTTAGCTGGGATTGAGGCGGGCGTATTGTCGCCCGTCCAGGTCACGTCATACTGACTTGACGGCGGTATCGGCGTGGAGGTTGGTGTGGCCGTTGGGCTCACTGTCGGTGGTGCAGGCGTGGGGGTAGACGTTGGTGGTGTACCCGGCGCTCCCGGATTGATGCTGATCCTGTCCCAGTGGTAACGCACTGCTTCATTCGAACTGACGATGTACTGCCAGTCGGCGAAGTAGACGTAAACGTTGCCGTTTACGAAGGAGTCGGGCAACCTGCTGTTGCCGGTCCAGCCGGAGTCTTCGAAGTAGCGGACGCCGTTGACGTAGAGCACCATGCCCGTCTGACTGAGCTCAAGGCGGAAGCGGTCGCGGCAGTTGGTGTCCGGGTCAACGTTGCCGCAGCTGCGCCAAGCATTGGCCAGGTTCCCGGAAGGGTAACCGCCGAAGTGCGTGGAGCCTTCCTGTAGGAACCATGTAACTTCCCAGATACGACCGCCACTGAAGACGTCTCTGCCGGACGCGTCGAACAGGGCGCAGACTGGCACGCGGTCGGACTGCAGGCGACAGCCAAACGTCCATTGCCCGCCGAAGCGCCCGTAGTGGTAGAGGGGGTCCACGATGTCACCTGTAGGCTGCGCGGCGGTGGTTATGGTGATTTCTGGCCAGGATTCGCCGCCGTAGGCGTTGATTCCGGCCGCCATGTCGAACTCGACCACCAGCTTGCCATTGACAAACTGGAAGGACTTGTCAGGCCGCATCGAGCCTCCGCCCTGCTGTCGTCCGCGCACGTCGTGCATCCAGTGGTCGGCGTGACGCCACCACACCTGCTGTGCACTGCCAAAGGTAAACGTGCGGTAGCCGGCACCAAGGTCGGCCAGGCTGAGGTGGTGGTTGAAGTCATCGAGCCAGGAGTTAGTGCCCTGGGTGAAGGTGGTTGCACCCGTGTTCAACGGGTTGTAACACCACAGAGGCCAGGGGGAGCCGGCAAGAGCTCCCGTGGGTGTTTCAGTGCACAAGGGGCCGGTGGAGTTGTATACCGGGTCAGCTTGTGCGGATGAATACACCGCGCTGGCGCCTAGCACCAGACCGAGAGCGATTAGCCAGTGTGATTTCTTGAATTTCCTGCCTTGTGGAGGACGAGAGGGAGTTTCGCCGGGGCTGCGTTTGAGCAGCGCCAGCACACGATGGCGAAAGCCTCGGCGGAGCTGTTTCGGATAAAGGGACGCGAGAAATCGGTGGCTGTGCATGGATCCGGAACCCCCTAATTATGGAAGTACATTCGAAGGTGCATGCGGAAAAATTGGAGGCGGCTGTGGCGGGTTACAACCAAGTGATTTATCGGCATGGCGGGTTTGATTCTTGAGGGATTACCCTGATTGCAATTTCATTGCAATTTGTTGGGAGAGGCAGAAAACCCAACTGACGGGTACGATCACTCAGCACCCTGGGGCCCGGTGGTTGGCTTGGAAACGCCTCAGCGCAAACTCATTTCTAGGAGCCTTCCTCTAAGCTTACCGGCATTTCTCAAAGGGCATCACGTTGCGAGAGCGGCGGATTATCAACTTGATTAACTATGCCAGTCAGTCCATCGCTAAAGGTGTCATCTGCGTGGCGAAACTGCGTCAATGAGTTTCAAACACATATTGAGGCGTGCATCGCAAAGAGTAGCCTAGCCCAAACTTCTTGAATGGTGGCCAAATGGACTAGTCTATAAGGATTAGAATGACTATTTGAATTGGCTTGTCTTCTTGATTGAGACGGTTGAGATGTGTGCTAAAGGCTCGCGCAGTAGCTTCCTTAACTTTGTCTTGTGGTAAGACTTGTAGTGGCGATGTTCGAAGTTGGCCGCCGGGTGGAGTTGATCTGCACGCCCACAACTGAACTCCCTGCGGGGCAAAGCAAGGTGTGTCATTCCTGTGAATGTCCGGCTGAGGGACTTGACGCGGGAGGGCGGAGGCCGAGCTGCATTCGGGTGACGGCCGGGGGTTACGATGTTCTGTCAGAGCTGGGAGGAGGAAGGTGAGAGCTTTCGGTTGGCGGAGACTAGCCGATACTCTAGGGGGGCTTCGTCTCTAGGATGCGTACGCAGCCAAGCGCTAAACCAACTGTGCGGCAGTTCTCACTTGCGAAGTATTACTTGGCGAGTATACGGATTGGCTTGGGCTGCCTTCTGCAGAAGGATCACCGACTCGAGGGCTTGAAGCGGATTTTGAATCCGCTCTCCTTCTCGAGACCTGCCGAGTTTCGCGAGGCACTCTACCATCTCGCGCCGAGTGAGAGCGTCCAGCGCGTCCTGGACATCGGTAGTCCCAAGCTGCCGGTCGTCATCCTGCTCAAGGAAAGGCCGGGGTTGGAGCTTTACGCGACCGATATTATCGCCGAGTTCGCGGAAACGACCGCTGCATTCCTGTCTGCCGCGGGGTTCGGCGAGAGAATCGGCAGTGCGGTGCACCTCCAGCAGGAAGACGCCAGGCGGTTGTCGTTCGAGGACGGCTACTTCGATTGGGTGTACAGCATCTCCGTCTTGGAACACGTGGCTGATGAAGCGGGCGATGCCGGGGACACCCTGGCGATCCAGGAAGTGGCGCGCGTGTTGCGGCCAGGTGGCTGTGTGACGATTACGGTCCCGTTCGACGCCTCAGGCTATCGAGAGGAGTACGTGAGGGGCGGCGTTTATGAGCGTTCTGAAGTTGATGGCCAGTCCACGTTCTACCAGCGCCATTACGACGACGCGGCGTTGAGAGAACGGCTGATCGTGCCGTCAGGGCTGGAATGCGAAGCCATCGTCTATTTGGGGGAAAACGCGCCGGTTGCGGTGGAGCCCTGGTGGAACCAGATACCGATGAAATTAAAAGTCCCGTTCCTGCCCTTTCAAGGGCTTGTAGGCAATCTGCTGTTTAGCCGGCTGCCGACCGCGGACGTGCGCTTGGCCAAGGGAGTAGCCCTGCGCCTGAGGAAGCAGAAAGCGGCATGAGCTTGAGGTCGGGCCTGATTGCCGCGGCCTTCGTGCTGGCTTTTGGGGGCGGACTTGTCACATTCCAGTCGCTCGGCAGAGCACAGGAGGGCCCGGACCTCGACCAGATACTGGGAAAAGTGGGCAGGGGCGACACCACCGTCGCTCTGACGCTTCGTGACGGTCAACTGGACGGTGGTGAACTTGTCAAAGTCCCCTACGACCACCGTTTGACTTTCAACGTCAGCTCTGATGTCGACGAGGAACTGCACATTGAGGGTTACCACATGTTTACCCAGCTGCGTGCCGGTCAAACGGTGACGGCGCATCTCTGGACGGGGACGGCGGGCGCATTTCATATCCGGCTGGAGAAATCTAGCCGAGTGATAGGCCTGCTCGACGTCTCAGAAGAGTAGCCCAGCCTCTGAAACGGTCGCGCAAACGCTTGAGTCCAAGCCTCGCGTGCCACCCGTGAGGTCCGGCCGGCCGTGGGGATTGGGGGCCTGGGATCGCGATCTTCTGGGGCAAGCGGGCCACCTACAAAACGGCGTCTCCACCTCTTGTTCACCGTGGCGGTCTAGTGTGGCTTGTTGGCGGAGAGTCGGCCCGGCGTGAGGCTGGCGCCGCACTCATCGCTAGTGGTTATGCGAACTTCAACTTTCGTCATTCAATCGGTCATGGTCGTCCTCGTGGCTGCGTGGGCGGGCCTACTGCTCTACCTTGCGTACTTGACGTTGGAGGACGGACCGGACGGACGAACCGCGCCTCAGGGACACGAGTCAGCCGCAGAAGTGCCTCCGGTTGCCGCGCACCATTCTGACGACGCAGCCGGCGATTGCGAGCTCGAGGCAACGACACCGGCGGGCCAGGCGAATCCATCGGAGGAACACGAACCCATGGGCGCGATCTGGTGCTTCGCTTTGAATCCGCCACCGGGACCCACACGCATCTCCGGCGCCAATTCCTGGGTTGACGATTTCAAGACGAACCTGGAGATGGTGAGGTTCGACGACGGCGATCTCGACTACCGCATCTTTGACTCTGTGGGTCAATCTGGCGGACGTACGAAGCATTTCATCAATCACGACCACTGGATGGACGACAACTCCGGAGGCTTCACAGGTGGGGCGATGATGCGCCCTAATCGCTCATTCCGTTTCGAAGACGGAAAGCTCGTTATTGAAACTGATGTGGCTGCTTCGATTCCGGAGTACGAGGGCGAGGCGTGGACCGAGGTGGACATTTCGCTGGCGCCAGCCCCGACGGGGCGGATTGTGGACGACCTTTACGGCTACGGCGCTTTTGGCGGCAAATGGACGTTTGGCTGCCGCTTGCAGCCGAACCGAAATCCAGTCTGCGCGCTGTATGACGATTCCGGGAGGACCGTCTTCGATGGCGGGCGGCTTTGGGAGATATCGTTCTTCCAGCAGGTGGGCGATACGTTTGGCGGGGGTCCCTGGGGTGACCTTGGGGAATACTGGCGGGAGTGCGACACGAACCAGATGGACCTCTTCTGCCGCGATCGCTTCCGCTTGGAGCTGGAGCCGAACCGGTTCAGCCTTTACGTCAACGGTCGTCTGTTCTTCCAGCAGACGGTTGCCGCGGGCGAGATCATCGATGGGCTTCCGAGGGGCCGGATGTTCCCGGACGCCATGTTGAACGGAGATCTCTTCGTCTACATGACTGACTTCCAGGTGCGACCCAGCGCGCCCGTCTACCGCTTCCACTGGGGCCGTCTGGCAGTGAATCCCGGTACGCCACCTTCTGCGTCGCCATCGTTTTGCTTCGGCGCACCGCAGAACACCTGCGCGATGGAGATGCCGCACAGGTAATCGCGGCCGGCAGCGTATGCCCTTCGAGGATTGCCCTGGCATCGTCTTGATGCACGCTGCTTTGAGGAGCTTGGTGGTGGCGCTTAGCAGAAGTCTCGATGTGGAAGTCAGCGGGCTCTTACACGGAGGGCACCGGAACCGCGGGAGAGGCCTTCCAACTGGGCAACGAAACTGCGGGTGTCACCAAAGGCCTCAGCTGCGCCTTGGAGATACTGGAGGCCGAAAACGGCGCTGTATGCCGACATCGCCAGGGTCCTGGCTCCTGCTTTCGCCACCAGATTTCCGGTTTGCGAGGTAGCGACAACAAATGCCATCAGAGCAACCCGCCGGCCGACCAGCAGCCGGGCTGCTTTGCGCAGCAGGGGAGAGCGCTTCTTCTGAAGCTCATATGCCATCAGGCTGATCATGAAGTCGCGGCCCTTGCTGCGCCAGAGGACGATGTCGTAGAAGCCGTATTGCCAGGCCATGCGCTGCCAGGCTTCCATTGAGCGGTTGGGCCGGTGATAGACGACGGCGTCCGGCAGGAAGCGGAACTTGATTCCCAGGTCTGCCAGCCGCATGGCGAGTTCGACGTCCTCTGCTCTGCGGAAAAGAGGATCGAAGAACCCCGCCTTCTCATAAGCCCAGCGCGGCACGGCACTATTCGCAGTGTAAAACTGCCGGTAGCTCGGCTCCCAACGCCCCTGACGCATCGATTCGTACTGGCGTTGCAGACCCGCGTACTCCCACTGGACCCATGGTGAAAGGGGTTCTCGATCTGGGTAAACCATTGGGCCTATGGTGGCGATCGCTCCTTCGGACGCGTGAGCTTCAAGGTGTCGCCTGAGGAGGTCCGGCGCCGGCTCGACATCGTCATCTAGGGTAATGATGATGTCACCTTTGGCGGCTGCGATGGCCGCGTTGCGAGCCGCTGCCGGTCCTTGATTGTGCTGCCAGAACGAACGCAGGCTGAATGGCGGCCGCTCGGCGGCGAGCACGTCCCACGTCTCGTCTGTCGAGCCGTCGTCGACGACGATGACTTCGAAGGCGGACGGGTTGAGGTTCTGGCGGCGCAGGGCTGCCAGGAGACGCCGCAGACCAGCCGCCCGGTTGCAAGTAGCAACGACGACTGTGCAAGAGGGCGTGCTCATGCCTCACTCACCTTTGGCAGGCTCCGGAGTGAGAAGGACGTCAGCGATGCCATCTCGCTCCATGCGTCGCTGCTCTGAAGCTGAGAGGTGGGCGGAGTAGCCGTTCTCGCGCAGGAGATCGGCGATTTCTCGCCAGATCTCGCCGGCGCGAACCTCGGCTATTAGGATGGGCCTTGCCTCAGCGAGCAGGCGCCGGGCTCCTCTCAGGACGTCAGCCTCTGCGCCTTCAACGTCGAGCTTGATAACCGCCGGAACATCCCCATTCTCCTCATAGACGAAATGATCCAGGGAAGTGGCGGGTACGGTGATGAGGCTGGCGTCAGCTGGCTCGTTTTTACCGGCGATGTGGTTCACCAGGGAGTACCTGAAGGCGGCGAATCTGAGGCTGGTTTCTCGATCAGTAACCGCCCTTCCTACTAAGGTGACGTTCGAGATGCCATTGATCCGGACATTGCGACTTAACGCTGAGAGGTTGGCGGGGTCTGGCTCGAAGGAGTAGACATGACCGGAGTCTCCGACAAGCCGTGAAAGGACGAGGGTCAGGTATCCGATGTGACTACCAACGTCATAGGCGACGAATCCGGGCCGAACGAAACGGCGCAGTAGCGCCACGACATGGCGCTCGTAGGTTCCCAGGGCGAAGGATGGCCGTTCGAAGCCGCGCATCGATAGTCGCATGCCGCGCAGGGGCCCGAAGGGTACGTGAGAGGTGTAGAACTCAGGATCGTGCTGATTTTCGCCGGGTCGGTCCGGCTGGCACAAGGCGCGTGACAGAACGAAGCTGGCAAGCTGGTGTTTGAAGCTCATCAAGCGGGTGGAGTTAAAGAGCGAACAACGCGTGCGGGTACGCCAAAGGCAACGGACCACGGCGGGATGTTTGTGGTGACGACTGATCCGGCACCGATGACGCTTCCTTGCCCGATACGAACTCCCTTGAGGATGGTCGCCCTCACACCAATCCAGACCTCGTCCTCAATGACGATCGGCGACGCTGGACCCGGGAGGTGGCGGTGGAGCAGGTCGTGATAATCGCTATCCATGATGACCACGTAGTTCCCGATCATGCAATTGGCTCCGATACGGACTTCCTGATGAGCGGAGAGTGAAGCTCCGTAGTTGATGAACGTGCCTTCTCCCACACTCAGGCGGGCTTCGCGCCACGCGACCATTTCCACAGGAACAGTCCGTGCCTCGATGCGCACGCGCTCGCCGAGCTCGATGTGGCCTCCGTACTTCTCGACACGAGCCCGGCCACGAAGCCGGACGGTGAGGGGGAGGACATCGCAGTTGCGCAGTTGCCAGCGCGCACGCAGCACCTGCAGGACGAGGCTAGGCGAACGCCATCCCTGAGAGAGGTAGTAGAGCAGGTTCCGTTCGCGCGGGGTGCGGGTCGAGCTGGAGGTCGCTTCGTAAGCCATGTCTCGTCTAAGCCGTAACGCCGGTTCGTCTAGATGGCACCCACGTCTGCTCTTGCTCTCCCAGCAGTACCTGATTCACGAACTCGACGCCCTGCATGACCGAGTGGTCCATGTTGCCAATCTCGTACAGCCAGGCGCCGAAGCGTCCACGGGAGTAAATGTCGTGGCTCATGAGGAAGGGTTGTAGCACGCAAAGCGCCGCGTCGCGTTCGAGCGTCGGCGTGGGATACGCGAAAGGCGCCTCAATGAGCGTTTTGTCGACGATCAGGTCGCGGTCCGATTCGTTGAGGATGCCGGTCGCGATCAGACCATCAATTGTCTGATCGACGATGGTGTCTCGATTCTCCGGCTTCCAGGGTGAAGTAGACGTCTCCGTGATGAGGGAGAAGTGGTTAGCGTCCGGGGCCATGTACGGCGAATAGCGGCTGAGATAAGTGATGCGGTAGAAGGGGGTATTCTCCTCCGGGAAGTAAACCCAGCATTTATCCTCAACGGGACAGGGCCGGGCGACGCCGAGGCCGACAAACAGGCCGCTGCTCCAGGAAAGACGGCGCGCTGCGGCGCGAGCTTCCTCCGAAGCAGCGCTCAGGCGAGGCAGGAGTTCCGTAAGAGGTATCGTGCTGAGAAGCACGTCGTACTGGTCCTCATCGCCATCGCTGAAGCGAACGACTTTGCGATCGTTGTCGATGGATTCGACGCGTTTGTTGAGCGTGAGATGGTCTCTGATGTACGGCACCATCGGTTGATAGAGGCCGCCAGTCCCGCCGCGCAAGGGGAACTTGAAGGTCGCGTTCGGGCCCCAGCGCGAATCATTCGCTTCGGCGAGGACGTTGCGCAGCGTACTCTCCAGGTCCACGACGCTCACACGTTCGGCCATCCACTGCTTATCCATCAGCTCGAGCGGATGCGCCCAGACTTTCCAGTTGTAAGGGAGCATGAATTTCTCTGCGATGCCTTCGCCAAAGACCGCCACGATCCAATCCCGGAAGTTGTGGGTGTCGAGTGGGTTCTCGCGTTGCCCGGCAAGCCCCAGTATGCATTGGACAGCGGCGTCCACATCCAGGTAACGGACGTTGTTCTGGAACGGATAGGGGACCCACCTGTCCTGCATCCTGATCCAGGCCTCTCGGCTGATTTCCGAGTATTGGTCAGCGAGCAGCCGATCGACCAGTTCGTCGAAGTACTTGTAATGGGAGAACATGACATGTCCGCCCGTGTCATAGGTGAAGCCATTCGACTCGACGCTGCTGGCGAGCCCGCCCACGTGCGAGGTTGCTTCATAGATGTGCCAGTCCTGGTGGGCCAGCTCCTGCAAGCGGTAGGCCGCTCCCAGCCCCGTGGGACCGGCGCCGATGATGACGACTCTCATCCTCTGGTACTCTCGGCGGGTAGGTAGATGCGCTTCTTGCGGTCGATGCGGTAATGCATGCCGGCTATGGCTCCCTTGACGCAGGAGCGCAGGTAAGGCCATTGACTCGGCCGCTTCCGGATGGGACCCAGCAGCTGAGCGAGCGTGAGCCGCCCAAGGCGCGCCAGGAGCAAGCGAAGCGCGAGCAGGTCACCGCAACGGACGTGCTTGAAGTAGAACGCACCGTCACCGACGCCGTAGGCAACGAGAGTGGCCGGCCAGGCTTGCTCGTCGCGGATCCCGTAGTGGTGAACCCAGATGTCCGGCGCCAGGAGACAGATGGCATCCGCCCGGTAAGCGCGGAACTGAAAATCGAAGTCCTGTGAAGAGCGCAGGGGTCCGCCACCTCCGAGCGCCTCGTCGAAGCCTCCGATCAGGTCCACGAGCGAGCGCCTTAGTGCGAAGTTGGCTCCCATTCCGTAGACCCTGAATCCGTAGCCCCGGCCGAGTTTCTCTTCCTCGTGGATGGGCAGTGCGGGTAAGACTCCCGGCGCATCCTTCAACTCCGGGGCGGCCAGAGTCTGTCCGTAGAGCATCGCGACGTCTGAATGCACGGCGAAGGAACGCTCAATGGCGCTGAGCCAGCCGGCAGGCGCCGTGCAATCATCGTCCGTGAAGGCAACAATGGCTGCCGATGTCTGCGAGATTCCGAAGTTGTAGGCGTGCGAGAGGCCCACGCGGTCGATGTGCAGGAAGCGGAAGCGACTATCGTCCGAGAACCGCGCGACCGCGCGTGCCGAGGCGTCATCTCGACTCTGGTCGATGACCACCAGCTCGAAGGCGTCATGGTCGTTGTTCAGTACACTTTCCACCGCGTTGCCAATAAGGTCCGGCCGGTCACGCGTACAGATAACAACGGAGATTCGATTCACATCACACCTGCCTTAGATAGGCTGGCCTCTGGGTGGTCAAGTGCGAGCCGTTGCAGAAGACCGATCAGGCCAAAGCAGACGCCTACCAGAATCATCAATCGGACGTTGGTCAGTCCCAAGTCTACGTACGAGAAGAGAACCAACATAGGGAAGAACGCTGCAATGCCAGCAGACGTAGCAACCAGGAAGTGATCTGTCGTGGAACGGCAGATGGCTACCATCCGGACTATGGCCGCGCCTAGCAGGAACCAAAAGGCGAGGAATGTGACCACACCCCCCTTCATCCAGAGCCAGAGAATGGTGTTGTGCGGTATGTATTCCCAAAACGGCCAAAAGCCGCTGAGGTTCCAGAACGGATAGGGCTTGGCGTACACGACGCCGAAGCCAATGCCGTCTATCGGTTTGGCGTGAATGTTCGCCCAGACGCTCAACTTTTCCGCGCGCCTGTATTCATCGGATGCCTGGTCACGTGGAGCCGTCGACCCAGAGTCGAAGACAGTCCGGAAGGCCCGCGCTGGCTCACCAACGCTCTTCGTGCTGTTCCAGAAGAACGAGAGATAAGCTGAGGCAACGATCAGGAAGATCGGCGCGATGATCAGGAAGCGGCGGTAGTCCTTGATGAGCAAGAGGATGCCTAAAGTCAACAGGCCGACTTCTGCGCCAATGAGTCCGGCTCGCCGGCGCATGGTCATTTCCACGACGCCGGCGGCGAGCGCGAGGGCGAGCGCGATCAATCGCTGCTTGCGATTTGGCCCCCAGAGGGACCAGGCAGCACAGAGAATCATTAGCAGGCCAACGAGGACGCTGGTCTCGTGGCCGAAGGCGAACTCAAGCACTCCGGAGAAGGTCCCCGGACGGACGTAGGTCATATAGCGCCAGAACGCCTCCACGGTCATGAGGACGAGAACAACCACGCTGATGATTGCGAGCCGCTTGAGTTGGCCGCGATCGCGAATGAGCCAGTTTGTCGCAAGCATCACTGGGAGGATGCAGAGCATGGCGCGGACTTCCCAGAGAGCTATGGTGAAGTTCCCACCTTTGCTGACGCCGTTGAGAACGCCAAGCAAGAGGAGGACTAGGAAGGTAACCAGGGCGGTGAGGACTAATCCGTCGCTGCCCTGCCTCTCCTGGCCGAGGGTCCTCAGGAAGGCAGAGAAAGTGGTCCAGAGGATCAGCAGCTCTACGGGCGTGGCTTTGAGTCCGGGAATGCCGGCGAAGATAACGCTTAGAGCCTGCGTGTTCGGTCCGGAAACGTCGATGCCGACCACGGCGATGGCAGCGTACAGCCCGGCCGTTGGCTCGAGCATGATGAGCGCAGCAATGGGGATCGCGGCGAGGAGCCAGAGGGGCTCCGCGGGAAGCAAGGCTGCAGGCAAGGCGGTGCATATTGAGAGCAGGACAAGAAACACTATCGCGGCTTGACGGTCACTCCCGCTGTCCCTGGGGAGCACGAAGTATGGGGCTCGACTGAGTTGTGCCTGCACGGGCTACACCCTACCCGTGAACCAAAGAGTTGCGGTCAAGGCAACGGAGAGAACGGCCACGACGACATTGGTGAAGCCGGAGGGCTTCGATAATGCGCCCAGGATGGCGAACCCTACCAGGAAGACGAGCAGCGTAACCACTGAACCTCCGCGCGCATTCGAGCTAGTAGGAGCTGACCAGTGAGGCGAGCCACCTTGGGGCACGGAGGCGCAGTTTGTTGAGAAGGACGCCTCTAACGGGCACAACCGAGCAGAGGGCAAGCGCCCGGGACACGTCATCAGTTCTTGTCGTACCTGCGTTGACTACCAAGACAACACCGTCGAGATCGGCGAGGAGCGTGGGAGCCTCCTCGCTGGTCAAGACGGGCGGCAGGTCGACGAGCACCACTTCGAACTCCTCCCTGAGGCGCGAGAGAAGCTCACGCGTCCGGGTGGTGGCGTTTAGCTGGCTTGTCTGCTGGCTGATGGGCCCGGCAGGCAGAAACCAGAGATTCTCCTTTTCCGTGGGCCGAAGGACTTCCTCAAGGCTGGCATCCTCGGCCAGGTACTCCCGCAGACCTTTCTCGACTTGCAGGTTCATTTCCGTGCAGAGCGTGGGTGCGATTTGGTCCGTCTCCATTTCGACGAGGATCACGCGTGAGTAGATTTCTGCCAGAGCGCCGGCAAGGCCCAGGGCCACGGTCGTGCGGCCCTCTGCTGGGCGAGGACTGACAACTCCGAGTACGGCCCGATGTGGAGTCTCACCCGAAAGGTAACGTCCCGCGAAATTGCGGAGTGCCTTGCTTACCTCGAAGAATTCCGGACTCATGGTCGCTATGTCGGCCTCGATTTCTCTCAGCAGTTGCAGGTCGCGAGATTCGTGAGCAAGGCGTCCCTGTCCGCCCTGCATGGCATTCCGGTTCACCGTCTTCCAGCTGGGCGATCGCTGAGGTTGGGTCTTGCGGGCGTCTGCTGGAGGCCTGGCATTGGCCTGGTCAGTCTCGCCGGCCCCTTCGGAGGTACCTTCAGCGGGGTGTACTCGCAGCGAGCTCATTCTCCGATCACCGCTGGATGGCCTGGCTTGACCCCGTTCTGCAGTGCTGCTGCTATCCTCACGAATCTCGATGGCCATTTGCGCCCCCTGGACTTGACTGCCGGTAGGGTCATGACTGGGATTTTGGACCCCAAGAACGACAAGTCATCTGGAAGGTGGATACGACGGTCTAACCGCCAGTAGATGACGAAGGCGAGGGAGCTCACCAGGAACCCTGTCGCGAGGCCGAGCATGGGCGGCATGACTAGTGCACGCTTCCCCGGCCGCACCGGCGCCGTTGGCATCTGGGGATCGTCGAGGACAAGGAAGTTAAGCGTGGCGCCCTCAACAGCGCTCGCGGAAATCTGACTGTCCGCGAACTTTGCCAGCAGGAGGTCGTAGTTCTCACGCGCCGTTTGTTCAGTGGCAATCAGGCGCGCGAATTCCACGTCGCGAAGTGCGGAGGACGGAGGATCGTCAAGGTCAACCGTGGCGAGAGGGGGATGTAGAGCGATGTAGCTCCGGAGCTCCGCACTCGCCTGCTCGAGCGCGCCTCGGAAAACACTCAGCTGCTCGCCGTAGAATTCCTTGGCACGCAGGGCCTTGTCCTTGATTTGAGCCGTGTAAAGAGAGGCGTATTCGTCGACGATCGCCTGGACGGTTCGTCTCGCCTGCTCAGGATCATCGGAGCGGTGCTCGACGTAGAGAACGTGATCGCCGCCGGGGTAGATGTGCGTGTTGCGCCGGAGATCGAGCAGAGTGAGTCCAAGGTTCTCCCCACCGTCTGCGCGTGCGAGGATGTCTGACGCGAAGGCGTTGATGCCGAGGAGTTCTCGCATTGAGCCTGCCTGGTTCTGGGCTGGCGATGCATACACGTTGAACTCCGAGAACGAGCCGCCGGTGACGTCTGTGGGCCGCTCAACCCAGATGCTGGCAAACGACACGTAGTAGCTGCTGTCCGCGAACGAAAGAGCGAACAAGCCGCCAATTAGCCCGAGGGTAACTGGGAGCGCCAGGAGGAACTTGTGGCGGAAGACGAGTTCAAGGATTCGTTGACCCATTTGTACTACCTCGCTGTTGATCGTAGGGACGCCTTGTTAAGACCCGGTTGAGGGTTAGTGGGGTGCCCTATTGCCCCGTGTACGCTTCGTCGCTCAGGGGACGGGCACGGCCGCTTCGGGCATGAGGCGTTGAGCCTCCGCCTAGGCGAGATGGATCGGTCGATTGAGCGTGTAGTGCCCAAGCAGGTCATGGTCCCTGTCGTCGCTCGCGGAAGGTGGTGGGAGTAAGAAAGCGGTGCGGAGGAGGGTGGATGTGCGCGCTAGGCTCGCCAGGGCCTGAAGGGTTAGCCACGACTCTACGAGCCTGCGCGTGACTCTTCCGGGACGATCCGGATGATCCGGCCGGGATTACCGGTTACAACGGCCCAGGCTGGAATTTCGCCACGTACTACAGTTCCGGCACCGATCATCGCGTTCTCGCCGATGGCGGCTCCCGGCAGGAGTATTGCTCCGGCGCCGATACTGGCGCGGCGAGCGACTGCGACAGGTTCACACTGCCAGTCAAGTTCCGTCTTGGGCTGTCCCTCGAACGTCGTGGCGCGCGGCCAACGATCGTTGGTCAGGATTACGCCTGGTCCGAGGAAGACCTCGTCGCTTACCCGGGCGCCGCGATGCACGGAGGCGTAGTTCTCCAGTTTCACGCTGTCGCCAATCTCTACGTCGGAATCAATGAATGCGCCCTGCGCGATGACGCAGTTGGCGCCAACTCTGGCGCCACGCCTGACGGTTGCAAACTGCCAGACTCGGGTATTGGCGCCTATCGTGGCTCCTTCTTCAACGTTTGCAAGCGGGTGGACGTAGGCGCTGCTGTCAATCACTAGCGTTCGAGCGATTCTCTGAGCGAGCCCACGACAAGGTCCTGTTCAGCCTGCGTCATGTCTGCGTAGAGCGGAAGCAGCAGTGTCGATTCGGTTGCTCGTTCAGTAACCGGGAGGCTTAGACGGGGGTATATCTCTCTATAGAAGGCTTCGAGGTGAATCGCCATGACGCCCCGGCGGGATGCGATGCCCTGGTTGGCGAGATCGGCCATGATCTCATGTCTCGGTTTTTCACAATCGAGCCAGATACAGTAGGACTGGAATGTGTGCGGCCTGTTCACAGGCTCTAGGGGTGTCCGGATCCCATTGACGGTTGACAGCAGGTGATTGTAGCGCCGAGCGAGCTCGCGCCGTTTGAGGAGGATCTCGTCGAGGCGGCCCATCTGAACGCGGCCGATGGCTGCCTGAACGTCTGTCATGCGGTAGTTGTATCCGAGCTCTGGATACTCCTCGATGCCGATGGTCCCGGAGGTGTGCCGGGAGAGGTCCGAAGTCGAGGCGCCATGTGAACGCAGGCGGCGCAGCTTCTCGGCAAAGCCGTCGTCATTCGTGGTTATGGCGCCACCTTCGCCCGTAGTGATGCTCTTTCGCGGATGGAAGCTGAAGCAGGTTAGATCGCTGAGTCCGCCGACTCTATTCTCACCCACAGTGGCCCCAAGCGAGGGAGCCGCGTCTTCGATGACGAGGAGGCCTCGCCTCTGTGCAATCTCCAGGATGGCTGGCAGGTCTGCGGCCAGACCTATTTGGTCCACGGGCATCAGGGCGCGTGTACGGGGAGTTATCGCGGCCTCAATCTTCCCGGCATCGATGTTGAGAGTGTCCTGGTCTATGTCGACGAAAACGGGGGTTGCTCCTGCGTGTAGTACGGAGTTGGCGGTTGCGATGAAGGTAAACGAGGGGCAGATGACCTCGTCGCCGGGACCGATGCCGGCAGCTAGGAGGGCAAGATGTAGCGCGGTTGTGCAGTTGGTGGTGGCTATGGCGTGCTTCGCTCCGACATAGCCGGCGAGAGCGTTCTCAAAATGCTGGACTTGCTCCCCCTGGGTGAGCCAACCGGACGTGATCACCTTGGCGGCAGCGTCCGCCTCTTCCTGGAAGACGAAAGGCCGGGTGATAGGAATCATTTCGCGTTTCCCAAGGGGCGTGCCTCGAGAGACCCGTACCACTCAACAAGATTGGTGAGGCCCTCAGCCAGGCTGGTCGTGGGCTCAAAGCCAAGAGCATCGCGGGCGCGAGTCAGGTCGGCGAGGCGCCTGCTGACCGGATTGACCGCCCTGGGAGGCTGGAACTCGGGTTGGAGATCGGGATGGTTGCTGGACTCACAGAGGATCTGACAGAGCTGCAGCAGGCTAGTCTCCGTGCCTGAACCTATATTGAAGACCTCGTCGTCGACGTCAGCGAGAGCAGCCTGGAGGTAAGCTTCGGCCAAATCGCGGACGTAGACGAAGTCCATGGTCTGGAACCCATCGCCAAAGATGATCGGAGGCTCGCCTTTTCCCAGCCTCTCGAGCCAGCGAATCATGACCTCCGTATACGCTCCGTGCGCGTCCATTCGAGGACCGTAGACGTTGAACGGCCGAATGGCGACGTAGCGGAGCCCATACATCTCCCGATAGCAGCGGAGCATCTGCTCATTGGCGATCTTGAGGGCGCCGTATAGCGTCCTGTTGTTGAAGGGATGACGTTCGTCCATAGGCAGGTAGCTCGGCTCACCGTAGACGGAAGCACTGGACGCGGCCAGCACTCTCTGGACTTTGTGCTGTACAGCGGCGTCCAGGACGTTCTGTGTGCCGTTCATCATCACGTTGACTGCTCGCTGGGGTTCAGCGGCACAGTGCGTGATGCGCAGCGCGGCCTGATGGAAAACGAAATCGACTCCCCTGGTTACCTGGTCAACAAGCTCCCGGTCCGCGATATCGCCCTGGACAATCGTCAGGCGCTCGCTGGTCTGCGCGAGGCGGAGGTTGTCGAGGCTGCCCCGAACAAAGTTGTCGATCACGGTTACCTGGGAGGCTCCCTGATCCAGGGCAAGGTCGGCGATGTAAGAACCGACGAATCCTGCTCCACCCGTGATGAGAACGTTGGCTCCTGTGAGCGCGCTGGTCATTTCGCTGATCCAGTCCCTTTCCGATAGAAGTCGGCGACGGCGTTGGCTATGGCCTCAACCTGTGCAGTCTCCAGTTCCGGGTACAGCGGCAGGGAGAGGACCTCCGTGGCCGCGCGCTCAGTTACAGCCAGTGAGCCGGGTCCGCCGCCAAATTCGAAATAGGGAGGCTGCAGATGCACTGGCTTGGGATAGTGAATCCCTGTTGCTATGCCGTTGCTGGCGAGGTGGGCCGCGATCGCGTCACGCTGCGCGGATCTGACCACGTAGAGGTGGTAGACGTGCTCCCGGTCATCCGCCTCAACAGGCAGGACAAGATCCAGGCCGGCGAGCGAAGCATTGTAGAGCCGGGCCAGTTCGCGACGCCGCACATTCCACGCCTCGAGGTGTGGCAGCTTGACTCGGAGTATCGCGGCCTGGATAGCCGGAAGCCGGTAGTTGTATCCGACGATTGCGTGCTGATATCGCTCGCGCTGGCCGTGGTCGCGAACCAATCTCATTCGCTCGGCGAGCGCTGGTGAGGAGGTAACGGCGGCGCCGCCTTCACCGGCACTGCCGAGATTCTTGCTGGGATAGAAGCTGAAGCAGGCGATGGCGCCGAACGATCCGGTCCTCATGCCGCGGTAACGTGCCCCGTGCGCCTGGCAGGCGTCTTCGATAACCGGGATGCCGCGGGCCCGGGCAATGGCGCAAATGTTGTCCATTGCTGCAGGCTGTCCGTACAGATGGACAGGAATGATTGCGCGAGTTCGCTCAGTGATTGCCGCCGAAAGAAGAGCAGGATTCAGGTTGTAGGTTGCCTGGTCGATGTCAACAAACACGGGCCGCGCGCCGGCTTGGACGATTGCCTCAGCTGTCGCGACGAAGGTGTGCGACACGGTGATCACTTCATCGCCGGCGCCGACACCCAAGGCTAGAAGCGCAGCGTGGAGGGCGGCGGTCCCGGAGTTGAACGTGAGCGCGTGGCTCACTTCGCAGTAGCCGGCGAACTCGCGCTCAAACGCTTCGACCTCCGAGCCGCCGACATAGCCGCCACTGCGCAGCACGGAGAGCACCCGCTCCTCAATTTCGTCCTGGATGGCGGCATGCTGGGCGCGAATGTCTACCAGCGGGACGTTGGTTCCTAGGTTCACCAAATGATTCTCTCCTCAGCTCCACCGCTGGCCAGCGAACGCTGCGCGGCTTCGAGAATTGCCACAGCTCGGCCTCCTGCCTCGCCGTCGGTTATTGGTCGCTTTTCATTAACGATGCAATCGATGAAGTGTTTCGCCGCGGTCTGCAAGGCCTCGCTACGATCGAGCTTAGGTGCGTACATGTCGCCGGCGCGATAATCGACCTGCAGGCGCTTTCGATCGCGCGGGGAGCCATTGACGGTTATACCGCGGTCGTAGAGCCGAATCTTGTCATCCGTGAGATTGTCATCGTAGACGATCATTTTCTGGGAGCCGCAAACTGTCATCAGACGGATCTTTACGGGCGCCAGCCAGTTCACGTGGAAGTGGGCCAGGAAGTTCTCGGCAAAGTTCAGAGTAACGTAGGCGATGCTTTCTGAGTTGCCCCGTCCGACGAGGGACGCGCCGGAGGCTTTGACCGAGGTTGGCCGGAAGGGCAGCAGGTAGTCCATCACGGAGACGTCGTGGATGCCGAGGTCCCAGAGGACATTGACATCGTGCTGATAGAGACCGAGGTTCACTCGCACAGAGTCGTAATAGAGGAGGTCGCCGAGTTCGCCGGATTCGATGCTCTGTCGCATCCGCCGAACCGCGGGCGTGTAGACAAACGTGTGGTCGACCATGAGGACGAGACCACGCCGCTTGGCCTCCTCATTCAATTCCGCGGCCTCCTCTTTGTGCAGGGTCAGCGGTTTCTCCACCCAGACATGCTTGCCGGCCTGCAGGGCTTTCAACGCTAACTTGTAATGCAGGGAGGCAGGAACTGCCAGGCAGACGGCGTCGACGGAGGTATCCTTGAGCACGTCCGTGAAGTCCGTGGTCAGTTGGACGGAGGGGTAGATCCTGCCGATACTTGAGAGCCGGTCGGGGCTCAGGTCGGCAATATAGGAAACCGTAGAGCCCGGCGCATCGAAGAAGTTACGAACCAGGTTTGGGCCCCAGTATCCGGTGCCGATAACCGCGACCTTAAGGAGCGACGGGTCGCCAGTGGCGACATCTGACCACGTGTATGGTTTGGTCTGAACCACGCTGTCCCCCAGATCCAACTTTGCGTGAGTGATGCGAGATTGGTATACGAAGCGGGCGTTATCCCTGGGTCGAGAACAGGTGCGGATGGCGTTCGGCAGAGACTCACGGAATGGGGAAGCTCCGGTAGTGCAATGACTACGCGGGCGGTACGGCGGGTTCACGGGTGCTCAACCGAGGGTGCTCACTCTCAAGAGGCGATGGGAACGGACTGTTGAAGACCGAAGCCCGAGAGCGAATCCTCCTCCTGGTTTCAGGAGACATGCGCTCAGACTTGGACCGCATCGCGCTCGGCAAGTCTCCGCGGCGGGATTACCTGGAGCTCGCGAACGAGCTGGGTGCCGCGGTGGTGGACGCCGGCTCTGCGCAGAGCGGCTGGATATGGCGCCTCATCGGCCGGCTGGTTGGCCGGGACATCCCGGTGGTGATGGCGGCGCAGAGGCGACTCGGCGGGGCTGACGTGGTCTTCACCGACAACGAACGCCTGGGTTCGCTATTGGCGCTCAGCTTGCGTCTGCCGCGACGCGCTCGGCCGCGTCACGTGATGCTGGGGCACCACCTCTCACCACGCAAGAAGCAGCCGTTTCTACGCCTGGCGCGGTCTGCCATCGATCTGCTCATCGTGCATTCGATGGCTCAGAAGCAGGTCGCAGTCGAGAGGTTGGGGATTGACGCCGATGCGGTGGTGGTTTTGCCCTATCAGGTGGACACGGAGTTCTGGCGCCCGCGCGAGCACGGGGTGGAGGACTTAATCAGCTCTGCGGGCCTGGAGTTTCGCGACTACGAAACGCTGCTCGCTGCAGCCGATGGCCTGGGTGTGGAGGTGGCGGTGGGGGCCGCGAGTAACTGGTCTCAGAAGCGCAACTCGCTGTCCCGCAGGCCCCTGCCGTCCTGGTTCACGGTGGGCACGTACGACTATGAAGCGCTGCGCGATCTGTACGTCCGCTCCCGGTTTGTCGTAGCGCCTCTGCTTGAGACCGATTTTCAGGCGGGGATCACGTTGATTCTGGAAGCCATGGCTTGCGGCAGTGCTGTCCTCGTCTCCCACACTTCGGGTCAACGAGAAACCGTGTTGGGCCCGTTGTGGTCGGCCGGCGATGTCAATTGGCCTATTGGCGGCCTCTCTGTTGTTGAATCGACCGGCATATATGTGCCGCCAGGCGACGTGGGCGCGTTGCGGGCAGCAATGAAGTTTATGCTGACCAACCCGGACGTGTGTGCGGCACTTGGTGCAAATGGCCGGCGGCTTGTGGAAGCGGAGTTTACGGTGGAACTCTTCGCCAAACGGTTTGCCGCAGCGATCGCCCAAGCCGGCGCTGAATACGCTTTGTAACTGCCCAGACCTAACCGTCGCCTGGTCATTCGGGCAGGTTGACGCTGCATTAGATCGGCAGGCCGTCGCCACCGGCGAGGTCTTTCATGGTCTTTGCCGGCACGCCGCCGACAAGTGTGTTGGCTGGGACATCCTGCGTGACCATCGAGCCCGCCGCAACGATTGCGCCATCGCCGATGGTGACCCCCGGCAGCACGGTGACTCGAGCGCCAAGCCAGACGCCGTTGCCGATTTGCACGGGCTTTGCCTGAAGGGCTCCGGCTCGCCTCTGGGCCGGGCCGATGAAATGCGTGTGCGTGAGCACGAGAACTTCCTGGCCAAAGCGGACCTGGTCGCCAATGGTGATCTCGGCGTGGACGTCTAGCCTGCAGCGGACGTTGAACCAGCAGCCGGAGCCGATGGTGAGCAGGCGGCCAACATCGCGTCCGCCGGTGAAGCTCGGCAGGCCATTGAAAATCGTCCCAGGGCCAATCTCGAGACCGGCGAGGCGCAAGAGGCCAGCTCGCAAGCGCCCACCCAATTCTTCGGGCAAGAGCAGGGCGAGGCAGGTGGCCAGCGTCAGACGAGGATTGAACAGCCCAAACTCCTCTATTGCCACCCTTAGGAGCCTGGGTGCGCCCCGGTTGGATGAGCCAGCCGCCGACGGGCCTGGGTTCTCAGGCTGGAAGTGATCTGCGTCCTGGGACGCCGTGCTTCCTGCCGATGTGTCTTCGTTCAGGAGATTCCTCTATCCGGCATCAAGCGTCACAACGCGAGCTTTGGCAGTGAACGTGAGGAGCTGATCCTTCACGCCCATTCGCCTAATTCCTTAACGCGTGGGCCCAAGAGGTGTTGCGCTCGCGACCGACGCTGAAGCGTCAGCCGGCCGGCCAGCTGGGGGTGCAATCGCCAGGAACACAGTGCAACGAGGAAACACATCGACGCGTGAAATCTGCCGGCCAGTTTCGTGGAGTCGGGGGGGTGATCGCTGTTGGACTTGCTGAGCAGTGCCGACAATTCTGGAGGGGTCACCTCGCTCAGGCCAGGGGCTACGCTGTCGGGCGGGCACCAGCCATCTTGCTCGGTGACCCCCTGAACGCGCAGGTGACGCGGCAATTTAGCGTCACTCGGAGCTACCCAGGCATTTACCTGTGGTGAAGACGAGGCGGGGGCCTGACACGGCGTCTTGGAACCACAGCACCTGATCGAGCCGGCCAGTCGAGCTGCGTGCGCAACCGGGACCGATTGCTCGATCGCAACTCTATTGTAGGACATGCGCAGAGCAATTGCGGCACTTGCTGATGCGGTTTATCAAATTTGCCGGCGCTGACGGTCAGCGGGCCGCGCCTGATTGCGAAGAGGACCGCTGATTTCCGCAGGCTCTAGGCCGTTTGGGCTAGCTCATCGGCTTAGGCGGCTCACCCTTCTCAGAGCCCGAGATTTCGGCCGAATTGACGATTCGGCTGCGGACGACTGGTGGCATCATTTTGTTATGAGTTCTTTATGCGGGGGTTTTGGGGCGTGCCCCGGAAGGTAGGCGTGAAGTTCAGAATTGAATTGAAATAGCCCGCCCAGACGGGCGTTTTCATTTCTGAGCGATATCAAAGGCATATATCAGGAAGGGTGAGCTTGGGTGGCAAGCCGGGTTGAACCTCCCACCGAATCGGTTGGGAGTGCGTCTGCACCAACACGAACAATCCCGCGGTTCAGTGTTATGGGGACCTATGCTCACGCGATCAGCCGCATGGGGACGGTGGAAGTTCTGTCCCGCTTCCTGCAGGAGGGGCGACCACGTCACGTGGTGACCCTCAACGTGGATTTTCTGCACCAGGCGAACGCCTGGCCTGCGTTCAAACAGCTGCTGAACACCGCGGACTTGGCCGTGCTCGATGGCAAGCCCCTGGTCTGGGTGGCGAAGTATCTGGGATTCACTCAGAGCGAACGGGTTACCGGGCCAGACTTGATCCACGCCTGTGCGGAGCTCTCTGTTCAGGAGGGCTATCGTCTCTTCTTCCTGGGTGGAGCGGACGGAGTCGCGGTCCGAGCTAAGAACCTCATCGAACGCCGCCACCCGGGCGTTCAGATCTGTGGTGCCTACTCATCTCCCCCGGCTGACTACCCGCTGCCGGATGAGATTGATGGAGAGATTGTCCGGCGGATTCGGGAAGCGCGGGCGGACATCCTGTTCGTGGCGTTTGGTTGTCCGAAGCAGGAGCTGTGGATCCGCGATCACGTCGAATCCTTGGGCGTGACGATTGCTGTAGGAGTGGGCGGTTCATTCAACTTCATCACGGGTGTCACCCCCAGGGCACCGGGCCTGCTGCAAAACGTGGGTCTGGAGTGGCTTTACAGGCTGTATCTGGAGCCGAAACGACTCTGGCGCCGCTATCTCTGCGCGGACCTGCCGCTGGTTCTCAAGCTGGCGGTACTGGAAGTGATCGGCAGGGTGCGTCTGTTTGGACGCCCGGTTATCGAGATTGTTTCCTAGGAGTTCGCTATGGCCGCGATGAAACGGAAGGAGAACGAGATCGGAAGCCACGCAGAAGGCAGGTCGAACAGTGCAGTGATTTTGCAGCTGCGGCAGTGGCAGGGCATGGAGCTGATGGCGAGCATTGCACACGACATGAGGACCCCCCTGGCGACGATCACCACCTCCGCTGAACTGCTCGAACAGAACTTGGGCGCCGAGGATGGGGCCCATCTGGTTACAGTTATCCAGCGGCAGGCCCTGCGACTGCACCAGATGATCCAGGACCTAGCCGAGTTCATTAGCGAACCGGACGGCGGCATCAAGCTGCGGTCTGCGGTGGTGGACCTCGGTGCGCTCGTGAGAGAGGTGACTTCTGAGTTTCAGCACCTGCACACGAGTCATCACCTGACTCTGGAACTACCAATGGCGAAGCTCCCGGCCAACATCGACTCTGAGAAGGTACGGCGGATCGTCCAGAACTTGATCGGCAATGCCTGCCAGTATTCGCCTTCGGGGACCACGATCGCGGTAAGACTCCGGCTTCTCGGCCGGCGTCAGGCCGTCCTGGAGGTCGATGATGAAGGCGTAGGCATACCGAAGGCGCTACGCCGGAAGATATTCGAGCCCTTCTATCGAATCAAAGATTCCGTCGGCCACGGCCAGGGCTTAGGCCTGTACATCGTCCGGGCGCTGGCGGAGGCGCATGGTGGCAGCGTGTGGGTGGAAGAGGCTGGTGCAGGCGGAGCGCGCTTTTGCGTCGCGCTGCCAATCCGGTTCAGCCGTCAGTCTTCGGAGAACCGGCTTTCTGTACCGACGGATCTCTCGAGGTTCGGATCCAGATAGGCTCTGTGGTCCGAGGTAGCTCCCGAGCGTAAAGCCACAGTTTCCAGAAGACGTACACGGGTGCGTGGCCCAGAGCGAGCAGGGCACAGGCCGGCAACCTCGCGAAGTGGAAACCAACGACGACGTAGAACCCCAGACCCGTTAACACGGCCAGAGCCAGTACGGCCTCAAAGCCAGCCCCGAGCAACAAGGCGAGGCAGAGCAGGGCGCACTCGCCCGCGGCGATGATCGATAGCGGGGGCAGCGCAACATCGATCAGCGCGACTCCTGCCGATGCGTTGCGGCGTAAAAGCGTCGCTGCAATGAGCTGAAGCCAGTAGCGTCTTAGGAGCGCGAGCCGGCCTGCCTCCCAGCGGCGCTGCTGGCTCTGGGCAAGCTTGAGAGAGGCGGGCATGTGACCGTACACCGCGGCCTCCTGGGCGAACGTTACGCGCACTCCAGCCAGGACCAGCCGGATGTGCTGCTCCGCGTCCTCCGTTCCGGAGAAGCTGCGCCAGCCGATGCGCTCCAGGACCTCCCGCGAAATCGCGAAGCCGTTGCCCCAGATGCCCACGGATAGGCCGAGGCGGGCCTTCGCTCTACCCCGAAGCTCGTGCATGAGGCCGAAGGCGAGCGCGCGTAGGGTAACAAGCGGCGCGCTCTGGGGCTGAGCGACGCGATAGCTTGCCTGCAGCGCGTCCCTTCCGGCCGTGAAGTGCCAATCGAACGCCTCGAGGAAGTGCGGGTCGATGGTCGAGTCGGCATCGATGAACACAAAGGCATCGGGCTTTGAGATTAGCTGGGCGAGAAGCCAGGCGATGGCCTGACCCTTGCCGGGGTTGGCCGGATCCACGCGTTCGTGAGTCGTAGCACCCAACTTTCGGGCAAGGGCTGCGGTCTGGTCGCTGCAGTTGTCAGCGATCACGTGCACGGAGTAGCGGTCAGCGGGGTAGGTCTGCGCGGCGAGGCTACGCAGGGTCTGCGGCAGCATTACCTGTTCATTGTGAGCCGGGATGATCACGGCGAAGCGGGTGAAGCCCGCTCGCCGGCGCCCGGGCGGGGGATGCCGGAGTGCGGCAAGCGCCAGGGCCGCCAGATAGCCGGAGGCGCCAGCCGAACCCGCCAGGCCGATCCAGAGCAGAGCTGGGAGGGCGCCGATCAACGAGTGAAGCCTGCGAAGGGCGTGTAAGTCGACATCGTAGCGAGGCAGGCGAGGGGATCGCTGGGCGGCTTGATACCGAGGTGAAGCTCCATGCCGCGTATGTCTGCGACGTAGCCGACGACCTCTTGCTCGCGGGCGGGCAGGAGGTCTATGGGCGCCTGGGAGCCGGTCTCTTCAATGATCCGCTGGGCGAGGCTGAGGATTGAGATTCCTTGGCCGGTGCCGACATTGACCGGACGTGGAAGAGACGGCAGTGAGGCCGCGTTCAGAAGTGCATCTACGGTGTATTCAATCCAGAGGAGGTCGAGGATCTGCTTGCCGCCGAAGACCTGGAGAGCCTCGCCGGCGATCGCCCGCTCCAGCCAGATAGGCACGACGCGGTCCGTGTCCCGGGGCCCGAAGACGTTGGTCAGCCGCAGGACACGTACGTCGAGGCCGCGTTGGCGAAAGACGGCGCAATAAGCCTCGCCCGCGGCCTTGCTGGCACCATAGAGGTTCTTCGGTGCCAGGGGAGCGCTTTCCGATACCGGCAATGTCGTCTGGTCGCCGTAAACCTCGCGTGAGGAGCTAAACACCACTCGCGATACACCAGCCCTGAGGGCGGCATCGAGGACATTGAGAGTCCCCACGACGTTCGTTTCGCAGGCCACGACGCTTTCGGACTCGGAACCCATGACATTGGAGCAAGCGGCGAGGTGGATGACCACATCGGCCTTGAGACAGGCATCGCTCACCGAGATCGCGTCCCGGATGTCGCCATCGATGATCGACAGGCGAGGGTCCGCGTCGTGTTGGGCGAGGTGCTCCCGACGCCCGCGTCGGAAGTTGTCGAACACGACCACGTCTCCGAGGTTGCGAGAGAGGATGGCATCGACGACGTGGCTGCCGATGAAGCCCGCGCCGCCGGTAATCAGCCAGTGCAAGCTAGGTGCCTCCTGCAGCCATCTTCATGTGCTCCAGGACTTTTCTGGCGTTGTCTGTGGCGTCGAATCTGGCCTCGGCGATGCAGCGGCTGCGTTCACCCATACACCGCCTTAGCCGGTCGTCGTCTACCAGACGCTCGAGCGCGTCGGCGAGGGCGTTCGCGTCGTCTCTGGCTATGAGGAAACCGTTGTGGTTGTCTTCGACGGCCTCAGAGTGAGCGCCGACATCGGTTGTCACGATGGGCAGCGAGGCGGCCATGGCTTCTCCGAGGACCACCGCGAGGCAATCGGCGCGCGTGGGCAGGGCGAAGATATCAGCTTGACGATAGAGGTCAAGGAGCGGCTCGCTGTTCGGCGGCAGGCCGGTATGTTGAAAGACACCCTCCTGGTCCGGCACGGGATAGCCGGTGACAAGGTGCAACTCGGCTTTGCCGCGGAGCCGCGTCTGGAATGCTTCCAGGAGAAGGTCTCCGCCCTTGCGAAGAAAATCGCCGCCGACGAAGAGGATTCGCGGCGGGCCTTCCCGTCGCGTGCAGTCGTGCCGGTACAGGTCGAGGTCGGTGCCCGGCGCGGCCACGAGAACCCGGCCCTCGTCGACACCGTAATCGTCTACAAGTGATCGCTTGCTCCACTCAGACCAGGCCACGTAGGCTCTCGCGTGTCTGAGGGCGCGGCGGGTCATGGCCAGTTTCGCCCGTTCGATGACCTCGGGCTGGCGGCGATGGCCGTAGCCGGCCGCGATGGTATCGAGGTTGAGTGGTGTGGCGTCGGTCGAGAGGATCGTGGGGATTCGCTCGTAAAAGGGTGTGGCCAGCAAGCTGATCGTCAGCGTGTGGACCAGGGCAGCGTCGACTTTCTGCCAGTCTGGATCCATGAGTTGGTGCCGGACGTAGAGGCTGCCTCTGAGGGTCCAATTGATCGATGCAGGCGGCACTTTGTAGGGCCACGCCGGCGGGCGGAAAGGGACGTTGAGCCAGCGAGTCTCAAGGCCCGCCTCGTCGCAGAGAAGGTGACGCAGGTTCTGGCCGTAAGTGACGTGTCCGAGCGTCTGCTCAATCGCGAAGGCGGCTCTAAACATGTGTTGCCCCTCCCACGCCGGCGCTGCGTATCCGGATGGGCGTCGGCCAGGGAAGAGTCTCGCGGGCCGGGTATGGTCTCGAAGGGGGCTGCGGGCTGAAGATCAATACGCACCTCGAGCGGTGATGACGGCCAAAGGAGTCCTGACGAGGAGGCTGAGATCTCGCCAGACAGACCACGCTTCGATGTAGTCAATGTCGAGCCCGACCATCTGAACGAAGCCGAGATTGCTGCGGCCGCTAACCTGCCAGAGACCTGTCATGCCGGGCTTGACCGCGAGACGCCGCAGCTGCCAGCCTTCGTACTCAATCACTTCGGATTCGAGCGGCGGCCTTGGGCCGACGAGGCTCATGTTGCCAAGAAGGACGTTCCACAACTGAGGCAGCTCATCGAGGCTGGTACGGCGCAGGAACCGTCCTACTTTGGTGATGCGGCTGTCCTGCCTCCACTTGAAGATGGGACCGTCCTGGATGTTGTTGTGCTGCTTGACTTGTTGAAGGAGCTTTTCAGCATCGCGATGCATGGAGCGGAACTTATAGACGGTGAACTTCTTGCCGTTCTGGCCCATTCGCTTCTGGCTGAAGAAAACCGGCCTTCCGTCCTGGAGCAGAATTGCAACCGAGATGGAGACGATGATCGGACTGAAAACCAGGAGAAGGAGGAGCGACAAGGCTACGTCAAGCAGGCGTTTGACGACCGCGGCCAAGCCAACCTGGGGTCCCAGCGGGATGTAAAGGACTCGATCGGCGGCGTTGACCAGCGTGCCACCAATGTGCATCTCCTGCGCTACTGTCTGGTTCATTGCCCCGCTTTTCCTCAGCTCTCCTTGCTGCGCGGCGTTTCGGTCCCGGAGTCCGAAACGGTTGGCTTAAAGACAGTAGGATTCTGAGATGAAGCGGTTGATGGCTGGTTAAGGGCTGGTTAGGTTGGAGAGCTTATGGGGCTCTTCGACCTGCAGGCTGTAGCCCACGCCGGGGACGGCCTTGATGCTAATCGGCCGCCTTGATGCCTCGCTGAGCTTGCGCCTAATGTGGGAAATGTGCGTCTTCAACAAGGAGGCATCGCCGTCTCCATCAAGGCCCCATGCGAAGTCGATTAACCGCGATGTAGCTGCGACACGGCCGACGTTCGCTGTGAGGTAGTAAAGCAGGTGAAACTCCAGCCGCGTGAGCTGGACCGGCTGGCCATCGAAGAGCAGGGAGAAGGAGTCGAGGTCGATCTCGATTGGCTCAACCACCAGACGCTTGGGCATCGCCGAGCTGGACTGACCTGTGGAGCGGCGATGGATGGCGCGGAGGCGCATTACGAGCTGCTGAATGCTGAAGGGCTTGGTCACGTAGTCGTCGGCGCCGGCTTCGAAGCCTTTGACAATGTCGACTTCGCGGCGTGCGTTGCTGACGAGGATGACCGGGGTTGTCGAGGCCTTGCGGATGGTCTGGCAGACCTCGGTGCCGGTG
>DATDOP010000368.1:0-2216 GCA_035293185.1 Dehalococcoidia bacterium
GTGATTCCCGAAGAGTTCGAATACCTCCAGCCCTCCAGCCTCCAGGAAGCGTTGCAGATGCTGGCGCAGCACGGCGAGAACGCGAAGGTCCTGGCCGGCGGTCACAGCCTCATCCCGCTGATGAAGCTGCGCCTCGCCTCGCCCGGCATCCTCGTCGACCTCGGCCGCGTCCGTGAGCTCAAGGGCATCTCGCTCGAAGGCGGGCGAGTGCGCATCGGCGCATTGACCACGCATGCCGAAGTCGCGGCCTCACCGGTGGTGCAGCAGAACGCACCGGCGCTTGCCCAGGCCGCGGGCGATATCGGCGACCGCCAGGTGCGCGCCCGCGGCACCATCGGCGGCTCGCTCGCTCACAACGACCCGGCAGCCGACCTGCCGGCCGTGATGCTCGCCCTCGACGCGCAGATCACCACCCAGTCGGTACGCGGCTCGCGCACGCACGCTGCGGAGGCGTTCTTCGTCGGCATGCTCGAGACGGCCGTGGCGCCGGACGAGGTGCTGACCCAGGTCAGCGTCGCGGTTTCGCCCCGGTCAGCGTATGCAAAGTACCCCAACCCGGCGTCGCATTACGCGATCACCGGTGTCGGCGTGTCTCTGCAGGGCAACGGCACGGTGACTTCGGCGCGTATCGGTATTACCGGCGCGGCGGACCTCGCCTTCCGCGCCAACGCCGCCGAGGCCGCACTCGCCGGCAAGAGCCTCTCAGCCGACTCGATCGCCGCAGCGGCGGCCGCCGCGCACGACGGGCGGGAGCTGCTGGGCGATATCCACGCCTCGGCGGAGTACCGCTCAGCGCTGATCAAGGTCATGACCCGGCGGGCACTGGAGAAGCTGCTCTAGCACTACGGCGACTCAGGGCCGTTCGATGGTAGGTATCCAGCATGCTGGATACCTACCATCGAGGCGACCCGCCATACGTTCGCGCTTGCTTCTGTTCCCTCGAAATCGCTGCGTCTAGAATTCGCTAAGTGCTAAGCGAATCGAGTGTCCGGGAGGCCGCGCGGCGGCGCGGCGGGCGCGTCTTCCACGGCTGGTACCTGGTGGGTGCTGCCGTGATCTCCGGCGCCTTCATGACCGGCGCCGGCACCTGGGCTTTCAGTCTCTTCGTCCTGCCGATGACGCAGGACCTGGGCTGGTCCCGCTCGGCGTTCTTCGGCGCGCTTACGGTTCGCTCGCTCGTTTCTGGGACCATCGCGCCGTTCATCGGCCCGCTGCAGGACTCGCGGCAGGGACCGCGGCGCCTCATGTTCCTGACGGTGCTCGGCATGGCGATTGGCATGATCGCGCTGCGCTGGGTCGAGAGCCTGATCGTCTTCTACGTCATCTTTGGCATCGTCGGCACGCTGATGACCGTCGGCGGCGCTGACATGCTGGTCTCCGCCGTGCTGCCGAAGTGGTTCATCCGCAAACGGGCGGCGGCGCTGACCATCGCGTCCGCCGGCCAGGGGCTCGGTCCGTTGATCTTCCCCGTGCTGGTCAGCGCCGTGATCGAAGCCTGGGGTTGGCGCGCCGGCTGGATGACCATCGGCATCGCGGCGTTCGTGTTGCTCTTCCCGCTCGCCTTCATGGTCAGAACCCGCCCCGAGGACATCGGCCTGCAGCCCGACGGCGAGGACGCGCCCGCGCGCACCGGCTTTGTCGCCAGGCCCGCCGCGGAGCACAGCTTCACCCGCGCTGAGGCCATTCGCCAGCCCTCCCTCTGGCTGATCAACCTCTCCGGCGCGCTGTTCGTCATGGGCGTCACCGGCCTGCAGACCAACTGGCTCGTCTACTTCCAGGATGTTGGCTTCGCGTCCACGACGGCCGCGCTGAGTGCCAGCGCCTTTGGCGTCGGCTCGTTCAGCTCCCGGTTCCTCTGGGGCTTCATCTCGAGTCGCTACCCGGTGCGCGTCCTGATGGCCGTCGCTACCAGCCTCACCGCCGCGACCGTCCTGCTGATCTTCCAGGTGGACAGCGTCCCCACGATGATGGCGGTCGCGGTGCTCAACGGGCTGGCGCTGGGCGGCAACTTCGTCATGCGCCCGCTGATCGTCGCGGATTACTTCGGGCGCAACCACCTCGGCGCCATCGGCGGTATCATGCGGCCGTTGCAGATCGCCGGCGCCGCCACCGGCCCGATCGCCGTTGCCGGCCTCTTCGATTTGACCGGCAGCTGGCACATCGCCTTCGGCCTCGTCATCGCGATCTGGCTCGCCTCCGCGCTGAGCATCGCCGTC
>DATDOP010000369.1:0-4942 GCA_035293185.1 Dehalococcoidia bacterium
CTGTGTGAGAAGCGCACCCGGATGACGCTCACCGCAATGCGAGAGCTTCTACGCGACCGCAACATCTACCGCCTGATGGACGTTGAGCTACCTCCTGACGTGGGAGCCGACGACGGCCGGCGCCTGACGGGTCATGAACCGGACGTCTACCACATGGAGTTCCTCGTCAACCCTCACCCTACAGACGGCGATCACACGGTCATCGTCACCTCTCGCCGCGTGATTGAACTCAAGGGGCCGGAGCCGCCGGAGTACGCGCACACACGCAGCGACGCGGGGAACCTGTTCCGGGTCCTGAGTCAGAGCAAGCGCTTCTCCCGGCCGGCCGTGAGCACCTGGATTGCCGAACACGCGCCCTGGCTCCTCGCCCGCATTCCGGAAGTCGCGCACAAGCTGGCGCCGGACACAGTGCCGGAGTTGCTGGACCTGGGCATGAAGAGCATTCGCGACGAGGCCTTCGAAGGACGCAGCTACAACGTGTTCAATATCGGCCGGGGCCAAAACAGCATTCCTGCCCTGTCCAGCGAACCTTCGGTGCCGCTTCGAGACGACCTCTACCTGCAGGCGCTGGACGTGATCCTGCAGCAGGCCGCCGCGTTCGCGCGCGAGGGAAAACACCACACCGGCCCGTTATCGATGCGCTTCGTCGCGCGCAGTGGCGCGCTGCTCGCCGACCCGGAGGATGTGTGCCGGTTTGAGATCATCTTCACCGCCGGGACGAGTTACGCGGCTTCGCTCATGCGAGCCTACGAAGACGCGCTGTGGGTCCGGTTCGCCGGTGACGTGAGACTGCATTGGGGCCAAATCAACAACCTGAACGCGACGACGCGGCCGCGCCTCGGCCAGATGTTCCCGCGCGTTGAGGACTGGAAGCGCCTGCGCCGGGAGTACGACCCGGATGGCATCTTCCTCAACGAATGGCAGCGGGACCTGTTTCTGCCCGTTAGCTAACCGGACCCAAGATTGAGGACGTGACGCCGTCATACGCGACGAGCTGCGGTGCTAGAATCGCCACACCAAATCGAATGGAGCGGTGAGATGCTTAGCGCTGTCGATAACGAGGTCCTCTGCCGCGTCGGCCCCGGCACGCAGATGGGGAAGGTATTCCGGGAATACTGGATCCCGGCTGTTCGCTCGGATGAGTTGCCTTCACTGGACTGTCCGCCGCTGCGCGTGAAGCTGCTGGGCGAGGAGCTGATCTCCTTCCGCACCACCTCCGGCGCCGTCGGTCTGATTCAGAATGCCTGCCCGCACCGGGGCGCCTCCCTGTTCTTCGGCCGCAACGAGGAGCAAGGGCTGCGCTGCGTCTACCACGGCTGGAAGTTCGAGGTCACCGGCGCCTGCGTCGATATGCCTTCGGAGCCTGCGGAATCGAACTTCAGGACGAAGGTCCGCGCCCGCGCCTATCCCACGCAGGAGCGCAACGGCATCATCTGGGCCTACATGGGTCCGCGTGAGGTGCCGCCGCCGCTTCCCGACATGGAAGCCAACATCATGAACACCGATCCCGAGCAGATATCGATCCTGCAGCGAAGGTGCAACTGGATGCAGGGCCTCGAGGGCGAGCTGGACACGATCCACGCGGCGTTCCTGCACGCTGGCGCCAGCCGCTATGAAGACCAGGAGCCGAAGAGCCTTGCCTACTACCATTACAAGGAACGCGCTAATGCTCGCTTCGTAGTACGCGACACCGATTTCGGCACGGCTTACGGCGCCTACCGGCCCGCCGAAGCCGACACGAATTACTGGCGCATCGGCTACGCGTTCTTCCCGTTCTACGCGATGCAGGCTGCAGGCGAGATGGGGCCGGCGGTCAAAATGAACGCTTACGTCCCGATGGACGACGACCACACCTTGCAGTGGGAGATCTACTACAACACCGATGGCCCGGCGCGCGCTATGCGTAAGGCGGCTATTAACCGTGGCACTGAGCCGGCCGATAGTGGTCGCGGCGGTAAGTACCTGCCGCAGACGACTGGCTGGCACGACCGCTTCGTCCTGGAGCAGAACCTGGAGAACGACTACTTCGTCGACCGTGAGGCACAGCGCGAGTGGAAGTCTTATTCCGGGATTCCCGGCACAAGGCAGCAGGACATGGCCGTCACCGAGACAATGGGACCGATCTACGACCGCTCGCACGAGCACCTGGGCACGTCGGACTCGATGATCATTCGTACCCGGCGGCGCTGGATAGCCGCCGCGCGGGCGTTCGCCGAGCACGATGCTGCGCCGCCCAACGTGGACAACCCACGCGCCTACCGGCTGCGTTCCGGCGAGACGATCCTGGCTCGCAGCGTTGACTGGTGGGACGGCAGTCGCGAGCTGCGCGAGAAGTCGCTGAGTCAGCCACCAGAATTGAGCCGGGCGCCAACCACGGGCTCGTAGGGTCGGCAGGCGGACGGCAACATTCGGCACTTCGCGGCTGGTGCCGTTTCTCGAATGCCCTCTCGGCCGGTCCGAGTCGCCATGAGGCTGCGGCCCGCCGGTTATCGCCGGACCGTACGCCGCTCGGCTTGCCGATTCGCGAACGATCCGGTGCGCGTGGCGGACGGGCGTGAGATGGCGAAACAGACAGGCTAAACTTGCGCCATGGACCCTTCGGCATCACGCCACGCTCGATCCCAGGACCGCGCTGCGGGGTTCACGCGATTGGTCCGCGAGGTCGACCCTCATCTGATCGACGTAATCCTCGCGCTGCTCCTCACCGCGGCCGCGCTTGCCATAATGATCAGCAGGTCCACCGGTGAGGGCGACTTCCGGGATGACGACCTGCTCGGTACGGCCCTCGTCCTTTTGCAGACGCTGCCACTGGCGGTCCGCAGACTGGCTCCCCTTGGCGTGCTCGTCGTCATAAGTGTCGCTCTGATCGCGCACTCCGCGATTGGCTACGAGGCGGTGCAAGCTGGCACGTTGAGCTCGCTCATCTCCTTGTATGGAGCCGCTGCACTGACCGACGGCCTGAGGGGAGCCATCGCCGGGGCGATCACCGCGGTCTCGGTCGCCCTTTTCTTCGCCGTGAACCGCGGGGATTGGGATTTTTCAGACGTAGCCGCCACCAGTGGTACCTGGGCGGTCGCCTGGTTTGCCGGGACGTTCGTCCGGATCCGCGGCGAACAGGTGGAAGTCGTCGGCGCGCGCGCCACCCGGCTGGAGCGTGAGCGCGACACGTTCGCCCGCGAGGCCGTGGCTGATGAGCGGGCGCGAATGGCGCGAGAGCTACACGACATCGTCGGTCACGCGCTCAACGTGATCGTCATACAGGCAGCGGGCGCCCGGCGGGTGTTCGATACCAGGCCGGAAGTCCCGCGCGATGCCCTGGCCTCCATCGAATCGGCCGGCCGCGACGCCCTGTTCGATATGGAACGCATGCTGGGCATCCTCCGCGCCGCCGATGAAGGAGACGAAGCATCCGGTCCACAGCCCGGCCTTGCGGAGATTCAAGCGCTTGCAGACCATGTTTCGGAGGCCGGTATCCCCGTGACGGTTGTCATCGAAGGAGATCGGCGTGAACTTCCGGCGAGCCTGGAGCTGTCCGCGTACCGCATCGTCCAGGAGTCGCTGACGAACTGCCTCAAGCACTCTCGCGCATCTGGCGCTACGGTGACCGTGCGCTACGGACCCGACGGCCTCGAAATCGAGGTAGTCGACAATGGACGCGGCTTGACGGGACGGCAGACCGGAATGGAAAGCGGGGGACGCGGCCACCTCGGCATGCGCGAGCGCGTCGCGCTGTTTGGCGGCGAGATCAGCACCGGTCCCGTGTCAGCGATGGGCGGCTACCGCGTGCGGGCGCGGCTGCCATTAAAGAGCGCGGCTGGATGAGCATTCGCGTCCTGCTGCTGGACGATGAAACTCTGGCGCGGTCCGGATTCCGCCTGATCCTCGAAGCCGAGGGTGATATCGAGGTGGTGGAGGAGGCCGCCAACGGCGTCGAAGCCGTGGAGGCGGCGAAGAAGCTAGACAACGTCCGGCGCGCTTGTCGGCGCCCGGCTGGGGGTTCAATGCCACTGAAGGGCTCGCGGCCCTGCTGGCGACCCTCGCGGGGGCGTCACGACGAAGCTCGCCCCCATCGTCCTCGACATCGCGTGGGACCGGTCCGGGCGGGCAGCTTCCCTGCAACGCTCCCGGAGCCCAGGTCGCCCCGGGCTGCTGTGAGCATAGGTGCCGGGGTAGTCAAAAGGTCTGCTTCATCTTGATCGGAAGCGCTCCTCAGGGGGCCTCCGCCGCGCGGACAGACGTCTTTCATCCAGGGCTGCGACTGCTGAGGATGCCGATCTGCGTCCATCGGACCTGCTTGCTCACGTCGAAGCCTTCAACTTAATGAACGCACCTGGGAATCGAGGACCTAACGTCCCATGTGAAGTTGTCAGGGAACTACGCCTACGTCGTGTGGGCACTGGGCCAAGCCCCGCCAGACTTGGGGAGGCGTGAGAATCGTCTAGCAGTGGCATCTCTTGGCAGCGAAGCGAACAGTTGTACAGTTGTCCCTCCCGTTGTAACCCTTAAGCCAGAAGACATACGGCTTGTCCGTTCCGGGAGCGTCCTCAACCGGAGGTAGGGCTTCCTGTATGCGTTTACGCATACAGGAAGCCCTACATGGGGTGCGCCTTCGGAGACGGCGGCTGTGGTGTCTTCTGCCTGGCGAGTGTGAGACCTCGGTGCGCGAACGCCCCGAGGTGCGGCACCTCGGCTACGCCTCGTTGGCGCCGCCTTGTCGGCGCCGCCTTGTCGGCGCAATCGTGGACCAACCTTTGTTTCTAACGAAAATTTCGTTATCCTATCTCCCGATGGACGCATTGGAAGCGAACCCCGCCGAACGCATCATCGCCCGCTTCGGGGGTCAGAGCGCCCTCGGCGCCCTCCTCGGCCGGCGACAATCCACCGTGCAGCACTGGGCGAACACGGGCCGCATACCCGCGCAGTGGCATCAGCCGCTCATCTC
>DATDOP010000370.1:0-2234 GCA_035293185.1 Dehalococcoidia bacterium
TCCGGCACCGATGACCAGATCATCGAGCGGCTCGCGGCCATCCGCCGTGGCGGCGCCGCCGAGATCATGACCCACATCCTCTTCCCCGGCGAAGACCGCGCCGCCTACCAGGACCGCGCCTTCGCCCTCCTCGCCCGCGCCCACCGCGAGATCCTCTGAGGCTGCACTCCCTCCGTCCCCTCGCCCCTCTGGGGAGAGGGTTAGGGAGAGGGGTTGACGCCCCAACGCAGTCCCCAGACAGCCCCGCCGCCGACAGCCCACTCCGTCGCATTCAGATGCCGCAGGTTTCAACCTGCGGTGTCTGAAATCCCACCGCTCGCTAAGCCTTCCTACCCACCACCACCGAGTAGTACCCGTACGTGCTCTTCGCCTCGATGTCCACGAACCCCGCGGCCTCCAGCAGCCCCTTCAGCTCCGGGAAGCTGAACTGCTGGCCCTGCGTCCCCAGCATCAGCATCGAGAACGAGACCGCGGTGGGCGGCCCGGCGCCGTCGTCGTCCAGCAGCATCTCGTGCAGATAGATACGCCCGCCCGGCTCCATCGCCTCGTAGGAACGCTCGGCCAGCCACTGGCACGTCTCGAAGTTCCAGTCGTGGAAGACGTTGGAGAAGAACATCGCGTCGTAGCCCCGCGGCCACGGCTCGCGGAACATGTCGACCGCCACCGTGTCGACTCGCCCCGTCACACCGCCCGCCGCGATGTACTCCGCCGCGACCTCGCACATCGTTGGCAGCTCCATGATCGTGCAGCGCAGCGCCGGATGCTGCAGCGCCAGCGCGATCGCGAAGCAGCCGGAGCCGCCGCCGGCGTCCAGCAGCCGCGTCACGCCGTCGAAGTCGCCGTTGCGCGCCATCGCGATCGCCGCCGGCAGCGAGTGCGACTGCATCGCCGCGGCCACCCGCCGCGCCCGCTCCATGTCGACTTGCCCGCTGGCCCACGACCCCGACGATCCCGGCCCCTCTCCAGCCTTTGAAGCCCCCTCCTGACCCGGCACGCCGCGCGGGCTGCGTCCCTGCAGGCCGTCGCGCAGGCGTGCGTGCTGCGGCTGGCCGGTGCCCAGCATGTGGCCCCAGTAGAACGGGCTGTCCTTCAACAAATAGAGGCGCGTCGGGTCCGTCAGCTGATAGACGCCCTCGTGCAGCGCCAGGAAGCCCAGAGCCTTGAGCATCCGCAGCACCGCAATCGTGTAGCGGTCGTCGAAGCTCAGACGGTCCGCCAGCTCGATCGCCCCCGCTGGTGTCTCGTCTAACGACTTGAAGATCCCCAGCTCGTCCGCGACCGTCACGGCGGGCAAATAGTGAATCGACAGCCACGTATCCCAGATCAGGCGGTCGTCGGAGGTCGGCATCTCGTACGTGTTCATGCTTGCGCTTCCTGGTTTGGTGTTTCAGCCGCGATTATAGGGATACGTCTGCTAACGCTGGATGGTAGGCGCCCAGCATGCTGGGCGCCTACCATCCGCCCAACGCACTCACAGTCCAGCCGCACCTGCGCTCGAGTGTGGATGCTATCCTGAGCCGCGAACACTCACGCGCGAAGCGGCCCATCGGCAGAATAGCCGGGGCGATGCACCGGAAGGGGCGAAAAATGATCGGCGTATACATTCCCGGCGGCAGCGCGCAGCAGTTCATCGACTCGATCAAGGCGGCGGAAGCCAAGGGCATCCCGTCCTTCTGGCTGACCAGCGGCGGTCCCTCGCCGGACGTGATCACCGTCTTCGCCGCGGCGGCCGTCCAGACCTCGAAGATCAAGATGGGCACCTCGATCACCCAGACCTGGCCGCGCCACCCGGTCGCGATCGCCTCGCAGTGCATCGCCATGTCCCAGATCGCGCCCGGACGCTTCCGCATCGGCCTTGGCTCCAGCCACAAGCCCGCCGTGGAAGCGATGTACGGCGTCGAGTACGTGAAGCCGCTGCTCAACCTGCGTGAGTACTTGTTCACGGTGCAATCGCTGCTCAAAAAGGGTGAGGTCGACTTCTCCGGCACCTTCGTCAAGACCACGACGAAGCTCGGCGCCGGCCCCGGCAACTTCCGCCTCGAAGCGCCGATCGACGTGCCCGTCATGGCCTCTGCCCTGCGTCCCGCGTCCTTCCGCCTCTGCGGCGAGCTCGCCGACGGCGCCATCAGCTGGGTTTGCCCCTGGGAGTACCTGCGCGACACCGCCCTGCCCGCGATGCGCGAAGCCGCGACGGACGCCGGCCGCGCCACGCCGCCGCTCGTTGCCCACATGCC
>DATDOP010000371.1:0-5207 GCA_035293185.1 Dehalococcoidia bacterium
GTCGAGCCAGCCGTACGTAATCGGGTAGGTGATCTCGTCGAGCGCGATGAGGTCGTACTCACGGGAGGCGATCTTCTGTTTGCACAGATCCCAGCACTTCTGCGCCAGGGCCTTGTCCCTTTCGAGGTCCTTCGACAGCCAGGTAAAGCCTCCGCCCATCGGGATCAGCTCTATGCCCAGCTTCTTCGCCGCGCGCTCCTCGCCGTAGTTGGAGGTCTCCGTCTTGATGAAGGAGAGCATACAGACCTTCATGCCGCGGCCCCACGCCCGCAGCAGCATGCCCAGCGCGGCGGTCGTCTTGCCCTTGCCGTTGCCGGTGTAGACGATGACCAGCGCCTTGCGCTTCTTGACGGGCATGGCCGTTCAAGGAACACGGAACACGGAACACGGAACAAGGCTATCGAGCCTGTTGCCGTTCAATGTCCTGTTCTCTGTTCCTTAGAGTGTCAACAGCGGCCGGAAGCGCTTCTCCGAGCGGTGCGGCCCGACGACCGCGAGGTTGAGCTTGTCGGTGCGCAAGAGGTCGCGGGCAACCCGCGTCATGTCGTCCGGGGTCACCCTGTCCAGGCGCTCGACGACGTCTTCGGGGCTGAGGATCTCGCCCATCAGCATCTCTTGCCCGCCCAGCCAACCAGAGACGGCGCGGGTGTCCTCCAGGCGCAGCAGCAGGCGGCCCTTGGCCAGCTCACGTGCTTTGTGCAGTTCATCCTCGGGAATACCGGTCTCCAGGCGCCGCAGCTCGCTCATCAACGCCCCAACAGCTTTCGGGCCGTTTGTGGGGTCGACGGCCGCGTAGACGCCGAACGAGCCGGCATCTTTGAAGTGCGTGACGTAGCTGTTGACGTCGTAGCACAGGCCCTGACGCTCGCGCAGCTCGAGGAATAGACGGCTGCTCATGCTCTCACCGAACAGCACGCTGATCAGATCCAGCGCGTGACGGTCCGGGTGGCCCAACGGCAGCGCGTGCAGGCCAAGCGCGACGTGCGTCTGCTCCGTGCGCTTGAACATCAGCTGGCAGCGCGGCTCGAATTGGCCGTTTATCGCCGGGAACCACGGGTCGGGCTTGCCCTGGGACATCGAGCCCAGACGAGACTCCAACAGCGTTGCGATTTCGTCCTCATCGATGTTGCCGGCGACCGCAACGACCATGTTGTTTGGCACGTACTGACGGCGCACGTAATCGACTACCATTTCACGTGTCAGGCCTTTGACCGATTCGTTGGTCCCGGCGACGTCCCAACCCAACGGCTGGTCGGGCCACAGCAGCTCGTCCAGCAGCAGATCGACTTGCTGGCCCGGGGAGTCAGCGACCGAGGCCAGCTCTTCCAGCACGACCTTGCGTTCTTTCTCCATCTCCTTCTGATCGAGCAGCGGCGCCTGGACCAGGTCGCAGAGCACGTCGAGGGCGAGCTCCGTGTGTGGTGCTGCCACCTTGGCGTAGAACACGGTGTACTCGCGGTCGGTCGCCGCGTTGGTGATGCCGCCCACGCCGTCGATCGCTTCGGAGATCTCCTGCGCGTCGGGGCGCTTGGCGGTGCCTTTGAAGCAGAGGTGCTCGAGGAAGTGGGAGACGCCGGCCTCAACGGGGGTCTCGTAGCGGGAGCCGGCGCCGATGTAGATGCTGATCGCGACCGAGCGCGTATGCGGCATCGGCGACGTGATCAGGCGCAGGCCGTTCGCGAATCGTCTTTTGTTGTAAGTCGTGTCAGAGAACGCCGGCGATATTTGCAACGTCCCCGTAGTCTACGGCCCTACCGTCTTGCGGTCTACGAGGTTCTACGAGAGCGAGCAACTTGACCGACCGGGTCTTACCAGCTTCGGTGCACGGGGCGACAGGCCACTGCCCCACGTCAACGGGTGGACGCAAGGACGCGACGGACGATACGCTGATCCGCGACAAGCACGGGAGGCACCGCCATGTCCAAGCTCGCAGATGCAATCCAACGTAGCCAGAGGGTTGAGTCCTCTCCCATGGGTTTCGGAGCCTCTCGGGCGACCCCAAAGGCCTCGATGTTGGTCGGCTGCTTCGGCCCGGCGGGCGACGCCGCCAAGGGACGGGACGCCGGCGCGGACTTCATTCTGATCGATGCACGGGGCGCCAGCCTCAACGGCACCGACGCGAAGGCGGCGCGAGAGCAGGCGGGTGAGCTTCCTCTCGGGGCCTGGACGGGGGTTGCCGACTCGGCCGCGGCGAAGGCGCTGCGCGAAGCCGGCATCGACTTCCTCGTGGTCGACGAGTCCTCGCCTGCAGCTTCGCTGCTCAACGAGGATCTGGGCTACGTGCTGGCACTGCCCCAGCAGCCGGAGGAGCCCTTCCTGCGCTCGCTGGAGCCGCTATCGCTGGAGGCGCTGCTCCTCGGCGACGTGACGTCACCGCTAACGCTGGCCGGACAGGTGGAGCTGAGCCGCGCCGGAGCCATCGCGCGACGGCCCCTGCTCTGCGACACCGAGGCCTCGGCTTCGGCGGACGACCTGCGGTGCCTGCGCGCCGCGGGCGTGGCGGGTGTCATGATTGGCGCTTCCGGGGTCGCGGCGCTCAAAGAGGCTGTGGCTGCACTGCCCCCGCGTCGCACGCGCCGAGAGGAACGCGCCGTGGTCTCTCTGCCGCGCGGCCAGGCCGCCGCCGAGCCTGACGACGACGATGACGACGACCTCGCTGTCTAGATCAGAAACTTTCTTCTAATAACTAGTTGACAAGCTCTCGGAGCCACTCGTACACTTGTGCGTCAGAACGGACGTTTCAAGGAGCCCTGCCCATGACTACTGGTAAGTCGCTTTCTGCCAAGCAGAACTCGATCCTGCACTTCATCCGTGACTTCATCGGCGAGCACGATTACCCACCCAGCATCCGCGATATCCAGGAGGGCTGCGGCATCAGCTCGACCTCGGTCGTCGATTACAACCTCAAGGCTCTCGAGCGCTCCGGTCATATCCGCCGCGACCGTGAAGTCTCGCGCGCAATCGAGCTCGTCGGCCGCGCGAGAATGCGCACGGTCCCGGTGGTAGGTCAGATCGCAGCCGGTCAGCCGATCCCCGTACCGACGGCCGACACGTGGGCGCAGCAGGACTTCGAGGAAGAGATCGAGGTCACGGACCAGATGACGAAGGGCAGGGACAACGTCTTCGCCCTGCGAGTCAAGGGAACGTCGATGATCGACGCGTTGGTCAACGACGGCGACCTCGTCCTCATGGAGCAGACGGCGTCCTGGGACGACGGCGATATGGTCGCCGTTTGGCTGAAAGATCGCCAGGAGACAACGCTCAAGAAGATCTACCGTGAAGGCCCGCGGGTGCGCCTTCAGCCGGCAAACGCTGCCATGGACCCGATCTACGCTGACGCCCGCGACGTCGAAGTCCAGGGCAAGGTTCTCTACAGGCTAGGTCCCGGTTTCTAGAGCGCACCTCCGGGCCGGGACTTGCTAGAATTGGAGGAAGCTGATGCTTCCTCCAATGTCATCCGTGCCATCCGGCGAGCCGATCCTGCGAATCGAAAACCTGCGCACGCAGTACTTCGATAAGAAGACGATCCTCAAAGCTGTCGACGGTGTCAGCCTTGAGCTGTATCCGGGCGAGATCCTCGGCATCGTCGGGGAGAGCGGGTGCGGCAAGACAACCCTGGGCCTTTCGATCCTCAACCTCATCCCGCACCCCGGCGCCATCGAGTCTGGAAGCATCCTCTTCCAGGGCCGCAACGTGCTCAAGATGTCGGGCAGCGAGCTGCGGGACCTGCGCGGCCGCGACATCTCGATGATCTTCCAGGACCCCGTGGCGGGGCTGAACCCGGTGCTGTCTGTGGGCGACCAGGTGCAGGAGATCATCACCGCGCACAGCGGTGTCGATAAGCGTGAGGCGCGGCGGATGGCGACGGCCCTGCTCGGCGACATGGGTCTGGCCGACCCGGAACGCGTGGCGAGCCGTTATCCCTTTCAGCTCTCCGGCGGCATGGCCCAGCGCGTAATGATCGCGACGGCGATGGCGCTGAAGCCGGCGATCCTGATTGCAGACGAACCCACTTCCGCTCTGGACATGACGGTGCAGGCGCAGATCCTCGAGGAGCTACGCAAGCTGCGCAACCAGGGTGTCGCCATCCTGCTGATTACGCACGATCTCGGCGTCGTGGCGCAGATGGCCGATCGCGTTGCCGTGATGTACGCCGGGCGCCTGGCGGAGGAGAGCAACGCGGACATGCTGTTCGAGCGGCCGCGTCACCCGTACACCTGGGCGCTGCTGCAGTCGTTGCCGCGGCTCAACCAGGATATGGGACGCTTGCGGCAGGTCGGTGGCCGGCCGCCGGACATGACCAAGCTGCCCGACCAGTGCGCCTTCGCGCCGCGTTGCCCAAAGGTGCGTAACGAGTGCCGTCAGCTGGACTCGCCGCCGCTCGAACTGATCGAACCGGGACACTTCGTTGCCTGCTACAACCCCATGTACCACGCGGACCCCTCCGAGGACGACGAGGACGGCGGCTAGGTTATCGCCTCTATCTGCGAACAGCAGCTCGCCGCGGTGAGCGCGCCAGCTCCGCCAGCGTGACGATCAGCACTTCCAGCGCGGCGTCAGCGTCCAGCACGCCGGTCTTGACCGCAACGTCGTTCTCCAGGAGGCGCCGGTAGGCTGCCTCCAACGCCTGGGCCGGGTAGCGGCTGGCCTGGTCGATGACTTTGCGAAGCGGGAAGTCTCTCAGGCCCATCTGCGTGCCGATCTGCGCCTGGCTCATTCCTTCGCGCAGCAGGGATTGCGCGAGCAGTAGCTGACGGTACTGACGCACCAGCATGTAGGTCAGGAGCTGCGGCGGCTGGTCTTTGGCGTCCATCTGCCGTAGTACGCCAAGCGCTTTGTCTGCGCGCCCGTCGATTACGGCGTCCGTGAGGTCCCAGTACATGTAGTCGCGGGCGCCGCTGGCCAGCTCATCGACGTCCTCGATCGTAATCGGGCGTCCGGCGGCGTAAGTCACGAGCTTGTCGATCTCGCCGGCCATCTCGCCGGTATGCGCGCCGTCGATCAGCGTGAGCAGCCGTTCGAAGGCCCCGGGCGCAAAGTCGGCGCCGCTGGCCCGGGCGTGGTCGGCAGCCCAGCCGCGCACTTCGTCGATTTTCCGAAATTTCGGGAACGCGCGTACGGCAGCGCCTTCGGGCAGCGAGTCGAGCATGCCGGCGCCGCTCTCGTCGAGCAGCACCACCGTCGTCGATTCCGGTAGCGAGGACAGC
>DATDOP010000372.1:0-2372 GCA_035293185.1 Dehalococcoidia bacterium
TGCCCGTCCATCACGTCCAGGTGGATGTAATCGGCCCCGCCCGCGACGGCCTCCTGTACCTGTTCGGTGAGGCGTCCGAAGTCCGCGGTGAGGATAGACGGCGCGATCTTAACCGCCAATTAGCCCTCCCAAACTCAAACCAGCGCTCGCGGCCATCTCACGAGGCCCGATCTCGTGTCGATAAACATTGTGACAGGTCTGGCGCAGAGCGCGACCCGTCAGGAGCAGCAGCGTGGGCATCAGGATCGAAACCATCTTCCTCGGCATCGGGCTCGTCATCGTGGCGGGCCTGATCGCCGCGTTCGTCTCGATTAGCGACGGCGTTAACCAGGACCCTTCGACCATCGTCAGGGACGCCCCGAAGCCCGCAAACGCGCCGGACCTGACCGTCGACGCCAACCCCACCACGGAACCCTCGCCAGAAGAAGAAGCCTCACCACCCGCCGACGTCATCGCGCCCACCGTCACCGCGGACGCCCCGATCGTCCTCGGCAGCGTCAGCATGCTCACCAACACCGCCCGCGATTACGTCCAGCTCGACGTCGACGCCTGCAACCCGGGCGCCGGCAGCGTCGAGGTGCGCAACGGCAAGCTCAACCTGGAGATGCGCGGCCGCGACGGCTCAGACTGCCAGCTGGACTACGGCACCAACATCGACAATGCCAACCCTGAGGGCATCTGGACCGCCACCTGCCGCATTCCCGCCAGGCTCGGCAAAATCCAGCTCACCACCCGCGACGACGGCGCCGACTTCTCCCCCATCGCCTCCTACTGCAGCGAAAGCTAAGCCGGTCCACCTCCCGAACACCATTGCGAGCCAGAGGGCGCCAGCCCGAGGCGCGGTGCATCCTGAGCCGGGTCGAAGGGCAATCCCGGACGCCACGTCCCGTCTCTTCATCACGCATCCCGTAGTCGCCGAACGCAGTCCCTCTCCCCCGTAGGGAGAGGGGCTGGGGGAGAGGTCGCCCCACGCCCCTTACACAAAACGTAGGTGCCCAGCATGCTGGGCACCTACGTCTGAAACTGACTACTGAAAACTGAACCCTCGGCGCCTAAGCCTCTTCCTCGCGCCGCCTCAAGATCACCCGCGCCCGCCGGATCGCCTGCGACACCCGCCGCGGCGCCGTGCCGCCCGGCACGTCCCGCGCCCGCAGCGACGTCCAGACGTTGACCCCGAGCACGTCCTCCTCGAACAGCTCCGAGTGCTGCTGGTACTCCTCCAGCGTCAGCTGCCGCAGCTCCTTGCGCCGCGATTCGCAGTAGAACACCAGGCGTCCCACCACCGCGTGCGCCTCGCGGAACGGCATGCCCTTCATCGTCAGGTAGTCCGCCAGGTCGGTCGCCAGCAGAAACCCGCCCGCGGAACGCCGCGTCTGCACCGGCCGGAACTTCAGCTGCGAGATTAAGTCGGCCAGCACGTTCAGCGTCGCGTTCAGCGTGTCGTGCGTGACGAACAGCGGCTCCTTGTCTTCCTGGAGGTCGCGATTGTACGCCAGCGGCAGGCCCTTCAGCGTCGTCAGCAGCGAGATCAGCGACCCGAACACCTTGCCGCTGCGCCCGCGCGCCAGCTCCAGCACGTCCGGGTTCTTCTTCTGAGGCATGATGCTCGAACCCGTGGCGAAAGCGTCCGGCAGCTCCACGAAGCCAAACTCCGCCGTCGACCACAGCACGATGTCCTCGGCCAGGCGCGAGATGTGCATCATCGCAATCGACGACGCCGCCAGGTACTCAACCACGAAGTCGCGGTCCGAAACCGCGTCGATGCTGTTCGCCGAGATCGCGCCGAACTCCAGCTCGCGCGCCACCGCCTCCCGGTCGATGTTGTACGGCACGCCGGCCAGCGCGCCCGAGCCCAGCGGCAGCACGTCGGCGCGGGCGTAGCAGTCGGCCATCCTGCCGATGTCGCGCTCGAACATCTCGAAGTACGCCAGCAGGTGGTGCGCCAGCAGCACCGGTTGCGCCCGCTGCAGGTGCGTGTAGCCCGGCAGCACGACGCGCCGATTCTCCGAAGCCAGCTCCACCAGCGCGATCTGCAGGTCGTGCAGCGACGCGATGCTCTCCGCGATCGCTTCTTTGAGCCACAGGCGCAGGTCGGTGACCACCTGGTCATTGCGCGAACGCGCCGTGTGCAGCCGTCCCGCCGCCGCGCCGACGATCTGCCCCAACCGCACCTCGACGTTCATGTGTACGTCTTCCAGGTGCTCGTCCATGACGAAGCGCCCCTGCTCGATCTCCTCGCGCACCTGCAGCAGGCCCGCCATGATCTCTTCGCCGTCCGATTTCGGGATGATCCCCTGCTGCGCCAGCATGCGCGCGTGCGCAATCGAACCGCGCACGTCCTCCAGCGCGATGCGCTGGTCAACCGCCAGCGA
>DATDOP010000373.1:0-2623 GCA_035293185.1 Dehalococcoidia bacterium
CTGAAGCGCTTCACCAAGCGCGTGCAGCAGGACGGCATCCTGGCCGAGGCGCGCCGCCGCGAGCACTACGAAAAGCCCAGCATCCGGCGCAAGAAGAAGGCAGCGGCCAAGCGACGTAAGAGCCGGAAGACTGCCGCTTAGGCGGCGTCCACCCCACTCCGAATCCCGGTCAACCGTATGACGCTGAGAGACCAGCTCAACGCTGATCTGCGTGATGCTATGCGCGCCGGCGACGAGACGCGCAAGACCACGCTGCGCCTTCTGATCACAGCCATCCGCAACGCAGAGATCCCTCCCGAAGGCTCCACCGCCGGCACCTCGCGCAGCGAGCTCGACGACGACGGCGTGCTCAGCGTCGTGCGGCGGGAGGTCAAGCAGCGCCGCGACAGCATCGAAGCCTACGCCAAGGCGAACCGGCAAGACCTGGTCGACAAAGAAGAAGCGGAGCTCGGCGTCCTCTCGACTTACTTGCCGGCCCAGATGTCACGCGAGCAAATCGAGACTGTCGCGAAGGCGATCATCGAACGCCTGGGCGCGGGCGGTCCGGCCGACAAGGGCAAGGTCATGCCGGCGATCATGGCGGAGCTGCGCGACAAGGCGGAAGGCCGCGAGATCAACGCCGTGGTCACGGAACTCCTGAACCAGGGCTGAGCCAGACTCACTCCGGTATGCCAGATTCGCTCCTGTATGATTGAGGCGGGCTGATTATGTTCCCGTCCGGCAGACGTACCTTCGCGCTTATGATGGCGATGGTGGTGACCACCATCGCGACGTTCGCGGCGCTCTTTCCGGTAACCTCAGACCAGATCCGCATCGAAGAAGGCCAGATCGCCACGCGGACGATCCGCGCGCCCCGCGACATCTCCTTTATCAGCGAGACGTTGACCGAGGAGCGCCAGGACGAGGCCGCGGACGCGGTTGAGCCGAAGCCGGTCTTCGACCCGTCTGTTGCCGGCTCGCAGCAGTCGAAACTGAACGGGCTCCTCAGCCTGCTGCGCAGCATCATCGTCGACGAGCCCACGCCGGTCGGGCGCGCCGCCGCGCTGCAGCGCCTCTCGGACGTCAGCCTCTCACCCGGGAGCGTGCTGCAGCTGCAGAACATGACCGTCGAACGTCTGTCGGTCATCGAGACGGAGGCGAGGCGTGCCCTCGCTTCGATCTTCAGCCAGTCGCTGGCGCCGAAGGACGTGCCGGCACTCCGTGAGACGGTGAATACGTACGTCGACCAGGGATTCGACCGGGAGTCGAGCACGCTGGTGACCGAGCTGGTGCGTCCCTTCGTGATCACGAACCAGGTCATCGACGAGATCGCCACGGAGAACCTGCGCGATGCGGCGCGAGCGAGCGTAGCTTCGGTACCGGTGTCCTTCGCGGAGAACCAGGTCATCGTCGAGGAGGGCACGCCGATCTCGCCCGAGGCCCGCGAGGCGCTGCGAGAGGCCAACATTCTCGAGTCCGGCTGGCGATTCGAGCAGGTGGGGGCGAGCGTGCTGTTAGCCGTCGTCACCACCGCGGCGATCGCGGCGGGGCTGCACGCCTTCCGCCCTCAGATGACGGCGCGCGAGATGCAGCTCATCGGGCTGGCTGTCGCGCTGCCGGTGTTCATCATGAAGGCCTACCTACCGTTCATTCTGCCGGACCAGGACCGTCACTTCCTGAGCTTCCTCATGCCCGTCGCCGCATCGTCGATGGTGCTGGCGGGCTTTGTCGGCGTGGAGATGGCGCTGCTCTCCGGCGCTCTGATCGCCCTGCTCGCCGCCTTCGCCACGGTGCTGCTGCTGGACGTGACCGTCGTCGGCATCGCGGGGACGCTGGACGTTGCGCGGATCGTGCTCGCTTCGGGGATCGCCGGCGCGGCCGGTGCCTTTGCCGTGCGCAACGCGGAGAGGCTGGGGCAATTCCTCGTGGGCGGCGCGCTGGTGGGCCTGGCTGTGATGACGGTGCTGGTAGCCACCTGGTTGATCGACCCGGCGGGTGAGTGGCGGGACCTGCCGTGGATGCTCCTGGCCGCGAGCGCCAACGGCGGCCTCAGCGCCTTCCTGGCCGCGGGCATCTTCGTGACCCTCGGTTCCCTGTTTGGCGTGACGACACGGCTGCAGCTGCTGGAGATGTCGCAGCTGAGTCAGCCGCTGCTCTTGCGCCTCCAGGACGAGGCCCCCTCGACGTTCCAGCACAGCGTGATCGTCGCCAACCTGGCGGAGAAGGGAGCGCACACGATCGGCGCCGACGCCCTCCTGGCGCGTGTCGGCTGCTACTACCACGACATCGGCAAGCTACTGCGCCCCGGATTCTTCATCGAGAACCAGCTCGGCGGCGCCAACCCGCATGACGCGCTCGACCCCGCTGACAGCGCCCGGATCATCTCCGACCACGTCACGGACGGCCTGAACCTGGCGAAGCAATACAAGCTGCCCGTGAAGGTGGCGCAGTTCATCCCGGAGCACCACGGCACGCGGACGGTGACCTTCTTCTACCGCCAGGCCGCGGAGGAGAACCCGGACGTGGACGCCGACGCGTTTCGCTACCCCGGCCCGAAGCCGCAGTCCCGCGAGACGGCGATCGCGATGCTCGCGGACTCGTGCGAGGCCGCCGTGCGCTCCAACCCCGACCATTCGGCCGAGAC
>DATDOP010000374.1:0-4843 GCA_035293185.1 Dehalococcoidia bacterium
AGCGCGGCCACCACGGCCGACGGCCCGGGCAGGGAGACGACCTCGTGTCCTGCCGCCCGCGCGGCGGCCACCAGCTCAACTCCAGGATCGGAGATTGCCGGCGTGCCCGCGTCGGAGACCAGCGCAACGTCGCCGGCGTCCAGGCGTTGGAGGATATGAGGGATGCGTTCGTTCTTGTTGTGGTCGGTGTAGCTGACCGTGCGCGGGTTGAGCCCGTGGCGGCGCAGGAAGACCCCGGCAGTGCGCGTGTCCTCGGCCGCCACCAATGCGACGCTCGCCAGCACCCGTAGCGCCCGCAGGCTCACGTCCTCCAGGTTACCGATCGGCGTTGCGACGACGTACAGGCATCCCATAAAATACAGATCTACCGCGCATACAAGTTAGCAAAAAACAGGAATCAGCGTTGACCCTGATCCACGGGCTGGGATATTCTTTTCTTTCAAGTAAGGGGTGGCCGTCATGAATACTGTTGAGGTTTCTCGCGTACCAGGTGCTGGTGTCCCCGCCACGGCAAAGGCGATGAGTCACGCCTACGGGTTCGACGATGTGGCAATCGTCCCCGGAGCTTACACGGTCAATCCGGACCTCACAGACGTATCGCTCACACTGGGCGATTTTTCATTTCAGATACCTATCCTTGCGTCCGCCACCGACGCCGTGGTCAACACCGAATTCGCCGGCAAGCTCGGCCGTCTCGGCGGTCTCGCCGTCCTTAACCTCGAAGGCATCCACACCCGTTACGAAGACACGAAGCCGATCTTCCAGTCGATCGCCTCGGCATCCAAGACCGAGGTGACGTCGCTGCTGCAGAACTTCTACACGCAGCCGATCCTGCCTGAGCTGATCGCGCGGCGCGTGCGTGAGATGAAGGCAGAGGGAATCACCGTCGCCGTCTCCGCCACGCCCGCCAACACGAAGAAGTTCGCTCCCATCGCAGTCGAAGCAGGCTGCGATATCTTTGTCGTCCAGTCCACCGTCACCACCGCCCGTCACGTCTCGCACAGCCTCGAAGGCCTGCGCTTTGAGCGCCTGACCAAGGACCTGCCCATCCCTGTCCTCGTCGGCAACACCGTCGGCTACGCCGCCACGCGCGAGCTGATGGAGACCGGCGTCGCCGGCATCCTGGTCGGCGTCGGCCCGGGCGCGATTTGCACCAGCCGTGAAGTCCTTGGCATCGGCGTGCCGCAGGTCAGCGCAACGATGCAGTGCGCCGCCGCCCGCGACGACTTCTTCCGGGAGACCGGTCGCTACGTGCCGATCCTCACCGACGGCGGCATCCAGAAGTCTGGCGACCTCAACAAGGCCATCGCCGCCGGTGCCGACGGCGTCATGCTCGGCTCGATCTTCGCCGGCACCGCCGAAGCGCCGGGCCTTGGCTTCCACTGGGGCATGGCGACGCCGCACGCCGAGCTGCCTCGCGGCTCTCGGATCACGGTCGGCGTGAACACCACGCTGGAGCGCGTGCTCTTCGGTCCCACCTCCCGCAACGACGGCTCCGAGAACCTGATCGGCGCCTTGCGCACGGCCATGGGCATGTGTGGCGCCCGCACGATTCGCGAGTTCCAGGAAGCAGAGATCATCGTCGCCCCATCGATCAAGACCGAGGGTAAGAGCTACCAGCTGGCCGGGCTCACCTAGGAACCACGACCGTTGACTGAACAAGGCTGCCTGTCTTGTGACGTAATCGCCGGGCGACGTGAGACGCCCGGCGGTGTCGTTTTCGAAAACGACTTCTGGCAGATCACGCACCAGGTCAGCCCCGTCCAGCTCGCGGGCTTTCTGATCCTTCAGCCCAAGCGCCACGTCGAGCAGCTCGGTGAGCTGACGACGGAAGAGTCCTCGACCATGGGGCCGGTAATGAGCGCCGCCTCTCAGGCGCTGAACCGCATCCTGGATGCGCGCAAGGTATACGTCTGCTCCTTCGGTAGCGTGCTGATGCACGTACACTTCTATCTGGTACCGCTGACATCCAGCATCCCCGCCGACCTCAACGGCTCGAACCTGCTGAGCGAGGTGTTTACCGGCCGCTGGGCCTGCAGCGACGCCGAGGCCGCGGACATTGCCGCCCGCGTCCGGGTCGAGCTCGCAAAGAACCTTTACCTCTAAGCGGCAAACCTCTTGTCAGCGCTTCCTTGACGGGTGCTAACATCGCGCCTACCCCGGGGAACGATCCTGCGCAAGGAGGCATCAATGTCGACCGAGATGTCGACGAACCCCCACCCCGTGACCTACTTCGTCACGCCGCAGCTGACCGGTCGCAATCGGCTGACCTGCTTCTTCCGCTGGCTGCTGATCATCCCGCACGCCTTGCTGGTGGGTGGTGTTTCGGCAATCGGGGTCAGCTCTATAGGCGCTGTGCTGAATGTCGTTGGCGGCCCCAACGGTAACTACTATGGCTTCGGTGGCGAAGGGGTCCTTGGGCTGGTCGCGATCGTCATGGCGGTCATCTCCTGGTTCGCAATCGTCTTCACCGGCAATCAGCCGAAGGGTCTCTGGGACTTCATCAACCTCTACCTGCGCTGGAAGAGCAAGGTCATCGCCTACGGCGCCCTGTTGCGGGACGAATACCCGCCGTTTGGCGATGGAGATTACCCGGTGCAATTCGGCACCGCCGAATTCCCAACGACACGCAACCGGATGACCGTGGCGATCCGCCTGATCATGATCATCCCCCACGCCATCGTCCTCTTCTTCCTCTCGATTGCCTGGCTCGTCACGGCGATCATCGCCTGGTTTGCTATCCTCTTCACCGGCAACTTCCCGGAGAGTCTCTACCGTTTCGCCGTTGGCTACCTGCGCTGGTCGATCCGGGTTGAGTCATACCTGCTGCTGATGCACGACGAGTACCCGCCCTTCGGCCTGGACTGAGCCGGCGTTGCCTCCGCGACGCCGAGCATTTACGCTCACGATATGAAGATCGGCGCACACGTATCCACGGCCGGCGGACCCGTAACCTGCTTCGACCGCGCCGAGGCGATCGGCGCTGAAGCGGCGCAGATTTTCCTCACACCACCCCAGCAGTGGCGCAGCAGCAAGGTGGAGCTGGAGCAGGCGGAGGCTTTTCGCCAGCGCGCCGCGAACAGCAGCATCGATCTGGACGTTTTCGTCCACGGCGTTTACCTGATCAATCTCGCGACCGCCGACGAGACGATGCTCCTCCGTTCGACGAGCTCGCTCAAATCAGCGCTGACCAGCTGCGCGAATCTCGGCATCAAGGGCGTGATCTTTCACCTCGGCAGCCACAAAGGTCAGGGCCTGGACGCCGTGTTCGCGCAGATCTGCAAGGCCACGCAAGAGGTCCTCGACGCGACGCCGCCCGAAGCGTGGTTCATCCTCGAGAACTCGGCGGGCGCCGGCGGCAACATCGGCTCCAGGTTCCCCGACCTCGGACGGATCATCCGCGAGGTGGGCAGCGACCGCGTCAAGGTCTGCCTCGATACGCAGCACTCCTACGCCGCCGGCTACGACCTCGCGTCCGCGGAGGGTCTGGAACTGGCGATGACCGAGTTCGAGCAGGAGGTCGGCTTCGACCGCCTGGTCGCCGTGCACGCCAACGACTCCAAGGTCGAGCTGGGCTCCGGCCGCGACCGCCACGAGAACATCGGCGACGGGCACATCGGCATCGACGGCTTCCGGCGCATCCTGCACCACCGCGCCTTCACAGACGTGCCGTTCCTGCTCGAAGTCCCCGGCTTCGGCGACGACGCCAAGGGCCCGGACAAACAAAACATCGACATCCTCAAGCAGCTACGCGACGAGTAGGTAGCGGGTGAGCGCCCGTGGGACACTGTGTTACACTGTAATACATACACCACAGTGACCTAATGGAGGTGCTTACGTGGCCAGTCGTCACCTTTCCCTTCGCATCGGTGAGGCAACCTTCGAGAGGCTTGGAACTCAAGGCAAGCGTTACCGCGAGAACGTCTCGGAAATCGCCCGGCGTCTCCTAGACGAAGGGCTACGCATGGCTGCGCACCCCGGCATCGTCTTTCGCGATAGCGTGACTGGCCGCCAGGCGGCGCTTGCCCGTGGGCCCGCCCTGTGGTGGATCGTGAAGGACTTTCGTGACTGGCATGTCGACTCGCATCCAGCCGACCAGACGGTTGGCGCATCGTCCGTCTATCCTCATGAGATTCGCCTGGCGTTGAAGTATTATTCGGATTTCCCTGAGGAGTTGGATGAGCGGATCGCCCTTCACGAGCGCGAATCTGAGCGGTCGTACTCCGCTTGGCTTGAAGCTCAGAAGATTCCCGTCGAGTGAAGGTTCTGCTCGACGAAATGTGGTCGCCAGTTATCGCGGAGCAGCTTCGCGCGCGGGGTTACGACGCCGTCGCAGTGGCTGAAAGGAGTGACCTTCGCACCGAGTCCGATGCGACCATCTTCGCCGCTGCCGTGGCAGAAGAGCGCGTCGTTGTCACCGAGGACGTGGCCGGCTTCCGTCCACTCGCGGACATTGAGATAGGGTCAGGTGGATTTCATCCGGGGCTGGTCTTTGCATCCCGCCGCCGATTCAATACAGAGGGTCGTCTGGTTCGCAGCCTCGCCAGCCTCCTGGAATCGGACGCCGACCTGCGGAATCGGGAGCACTGGCTATCAGATGTCTAACGAGCGCAAGGCGGCATTTGTGCAGGGATTGACCTGGGCTTACGTCTCCTCGACGCCCTCGCCGAAGCACAGCCGGTAACCGTTGACGTCCTCGACAACGAACTCACGCATACCGTAAGGCCACGTCTCTAGCTCTCGCGCGATCTTCGCGCCACGCCCCCTCAGCTCCTCGCAGACTTCGTCGATGTCACTCACGAAGACGTAGATATCGCTGACCTCGCCGTGCGGCCTGCCCGGC
>DATDOP010000375.1:0-2078 GCA_035293185.1 Dehalococcoidia bacterium
CTGGCAAGCCAGGAGATACGCAAGGCGCTGTTTCCGCCGAACCACCCGTACAACTGGCAGACGATCGGCTCGCACGAGCACCTGGCGGCGGCGACGCTGGAGGACGTGAAGACGTTCTTCCGGCGGTTCTACGCGCCGAACAACGCCAGCCTGTCGATCGCGGGGGACATCGACGTCGACGAGACGAAGCGGATGGTGGAACGCTACTTCGGCGGCCTGCCGCCGGCGCCGCCGGTGCCGCGGTTGCAGCGCTGGGTGCCGGCGCTGGCGAACGAGGTGCGGCTGGAGCTGGAAGACGCGGTGCAGCTGGCGCGCATCTACCTGACCTGGGTGGGCCCGCCGCGCTTCGACGCGGACGAGCCGGCGCTGGACGTGCTGATGTCGGTGCTGGGCGAGGGACGCAGCTCGCGGTTGTACCGATCGCTGGTGTACGAGAAGCAGATCGCGCGGTCGGCGTCGTCGTATTACCAGGCGATGGAGATCGCGGGGGAGATACGCGTGGACGCGACGCTGGCGACAAACGCGAAGCTCGAAGACGTCGAGGCGGCGCTGTGGCAGGAGATAGACCGGCTGCAGAACGAGCCGCCGAGCGCCGAAGAGGTGCAGCGCGCCGTGAACAGCCTGGAGGCGCACTACGTGCGGCAGCTGGAGAGCGTCGGCGGCTTCGGCGGACGCGCCGACCTGCTGAACTACTACAACGTGTTCACCGGCGACCCGGGGCGGTTGAACACCGACTTCGACCGTTACCAGAAGGTGACGCCGGACGAGGTCATGAGCGTGGCGCGGCAGTACCTGACGCCGGGACGGGTGCGGCTGGTGGTCAACCCGCGCGAGGAGGTCTCGCCGGCCGAGACGGAGATCGACCGGTTCCAAAAGCCGGGGCCGGGACGCAAGCGCAGCTTCGAGCCGCCGACGCCGCGCAGGTTACGGATCGCGGGCGGCCTTGACCTGCTCGTCGTGGAGAAACACGAAGTGCCGTTGATCGCCGCCGGGTTGTACTTCCCGGGCGGTAGCGTGCTGGACCCCAGCGGCCTGCCGGGGATGAGCTCGATGTCGGGCCGGGTGATGACGGAAGGCACGAAGAAGCGCAGCAGCACGCAGATCGCGCAGGAGTCTGACTTCATCGCGGCGCAGCCGAACGTCGGCATCGACCGCGAGAACGTGTTCGTGTCGACGGAGGCGCTGACGCGGCACTGGGAGCGGGCGCTGGACCTGCTGGCGGACGTGATCGAGAACCCAACGTTTCCCGACGAGGAGATCGAGCGGGTGCGCAAGGAGCGGATCACCGACCTGCATCGCCTGCGTGACGACGCCAACGCGGTGGCCGAGCGCGTGGCCAACGGGCTGCTGTTCGGGCGGGAGACGCCGCACGGCCACCCGATCAGCGGCCGCGAAGAGGCGATCGCGGCGCTGGCGCGGGACGACCTGGTCTCCCAGCACGAGCGGCTGTTCGTGAACGCGCGCCCGACGTTCCTGGTGGTTGGCGATGTCGACACGGAGAAGGTGGCGAAGCAGCTGGAGTCGGCGTTTTCCGGCTGGCGCAAGCAGGAGGGCGGCGCGGCGCGCGTGGACGCCACGGCGCAGCGGGAGCCGACGCGCATCTACCTGGTCGACAAGCCTGGGGCAGCGCAATCGGTGATCTCGGCGAGCCAGGTGTCGGTGCCGCGGCTACACCCCGACTTCCAGCCGCTGATGGTGATGAACATGGCGTTCGGCGGGCAGTTCACGGCGCGCCTGAACATGAACCTGCGCGAGGACAAGGGCTACACCTATGGCTACCGCGCAGGATTCGACTGGCGGCGGCCGGTGTCGACGTTCCGGGCGGGCGGCTCGGTGCAGACGGGCGTGACCAGGGAAGCGCTGTCCGAGACGCTGAAGGAGTTCCGCGACCTGGTGGGCGGCCGGCCGATCACGCCGGAGGAGTTCGAGAAGGCGCAACTGGGGATGGTGCGCAGCTTCCCGCCGACCTTCGAGACGCCGAGCCAGGTGCTGCGGCGGCTGCTGGACATCGCGCACTTCGAGCTGCCGGACAACCACTTCTCGGGCCAGGTGGCGCGCATCGAGGCGGTGACGCTGGA
>DATDOP010000376.1:0-9844 GCA_035293185.1 Dehalococcoidia bacterium
CTTCCCGCCCAGATCAAGGGCATGGACGAGCTGCTCTACCGCCAGCGCCACTCGGCGGCGCACATCATGGCGGAGGCCGTGCTCGAAGTGTTCCCGGAGGCGAAGTACGCCATCGGCCCGCCGATTGAGAACGGCTTCTACTACGACTTCGAGCTGCCGCGGCCGCTGACGCCGGAGGACCTCGACCAGCTGGACCGGCTGATGCGCCAGAGCATCGCCGCGGACAAGCCGTTCATCAAGAGCACCGCTTCCAAAGACGAGGCGCGGCGCATCTTCGCCGGACAGCCGTACAAGCAGGAGCTGATCGACGGCATCGACGCGGCGGACGTCGGCATCTGCCGTCACGGCGAGTTCACGGACCTCTGCGGTTATCCGCACGTCGAGAGCACCGGCAAGGTCGGGGCGTTCAAGCTGACGAACGTCGCGGGGGCGTACTGGCGGGGCGACGAGCACAACCAGATGCTGCAGCGCATCTACGGCGTCATGTTCCCCACTCAGGAGGAGCTGGCTGCCTACCTGGTGCGCCTGGAGGAAGCTGAGAAGCGCGACCACCGCCGCCTCGGGCGCGAGCTGGAGCTGTTCTTCGTCGACCCGATTGCGCCGGGCAGCCCGTTCTTCCTGCCCAAGGGAACCATCGTCTACAACCTGGCTATCGAGCTGCTGCGCGAAATGTACACGCGCTATGGCTACCAGGAGGTGATCACGCCGCAGATCTTCTCCGCCGAGCTGTGGAAGCGCTCAGGTCATTATGACAACTACAAGGACAACATGTACTTCATCCAGGAGGAAGACCAGGAGCTCGGCGTCAAGCCGATGAACTGCCCCGGCCACTGCGTCATGTTCGCGTCGCAGGTCCACTCCTACCGCGAGCTGCCGCTACGCTACGCCGACTTCGGGCGGCTGCATCGCTTCGAGCGCTCCGGGACGCTGCATGGCCTGACCCGGGTGCGTTCCTTCGTCCAGGACGACGCCCACACGTATTGCACCATGGAGCAGATCGGCGGCGAAATCGCCGCCGTGATCGCGATGATGCGCGAGGCTTACGCGGCTTTCGGGCTGGGTGAGCCGCGCTTCTCACTATCGCTGCGGCCGGAAAAGCGCATTGGCAACGAGGAGGTTTGGGACACCGCGGAGGTGGCGCTCCGGGATGCACTGCAGGCCTCAGGCGTGGTGTTCCAAGAGGTCGAGGGCGAAGGCGCCTTCTACGGCCCCAAGATCGACCTCTTCCTGGACGACGTGCTGGGCCGAGAATGGCAGCTCAGCACGGTCCAGCTCGACTTCAACCTGCCGGAACGCTTCGACCTGCACTACGCCGCCGAAGACGGGACGCTGCAGCGGCCGGTGATGATCCATCGCGCCATTCTCGGCTCGATCGAGCGGTTCATGGGCATCCTCATCGAGCAGCACGCCGGCGCCTTCCCGGTTTGGCTGGCCCCGGTGCAGGCGAGGTTGATCCCGATAGCCGACCGCCACAACGACTACTGCCGCGGCGTCGCCGAGAAGCTGAGGGCGGCGGGATTGCGCGTCGAGGTAGACGAGCGCTCCGAGCGCATGCAGGCGAAGATCCGCGACGCGCAGCTCAAGAAGGTGCCGTACATGCTGATCGCCGGAGACCGCGACATCGAGGCCGGCGCGGTCTCCGTGCGGACGCGCGAAGGCGAGGACCTGGGGGCGATGGCCGTCGACGTGTTCACGCAGCGGGTCGTGGAGGAGGTTGCGGAGAAGTAGTTTAGCCGCTCAGATCAAACCTTGCGGGCGTAGAAGAGCGCGAGGGTGGCGAGCATCGGTATACCGGCGATGACCACCGAGGCCTCTGCGAAAATCGAGGCGATCGAGAGCACGAGGCTGAGATAGAAGCCGGCGCCGAGGATCGGCAGGCCGATGCGCAGCCAGTTGTGCGAGCGCGTCTGAAACTTCTCGAAGTCTCGGTAGGGGAACTGCAGGTGGTGATAGGCGACGGGCAGGATGAAGACCAGCGTTGCGGTTGCGACCAGGCAAATGGCGACGGCGTACACCCACTCTTCGAGATCCGACGACGCGATACCGGGTGAGGTGAGCAGGAAGCCGAAGAGCAGGACGGAGACTGTGGTGAGCAGCGAGAGCTCGTTGAGGATAGTGCGGTAGTTCGAGATCAGCCCATCCGAGTGCTGATCGCGATCTGCCGGGGTTCCTTCTTCTTGCTGCAACGGTTCGTCAAGGATAGCAAGGTCGCGCAAGATTGCGCGCGGTTTGCCGCCCGGGGAGGCCTGTGCTACAAAACGCCTAGCGAGATTAGAGCCGGGGGTACCCACGGCACCCCATCGCGGCCGAAACAGCCGCCCCGCCGGGCTGGAGGCGCTGCTTGTTGAAGAAGGTCCTGATCGCCAACCGCGGCGAGATCGCGGTGCGGATCATGCGCACTTGCCGCGACATGGGCATCACGAGCGTCGCCGTCTACTCCGAGGCCGACGCGATGTCACTGCACGCGCGCTACGCCGACGAGGCGTACTGCATCGGACCGGCGCCCGCTTCGGAGAGCTATCTCAACGCGGCGAAGATCATCGAGACCGCTAAGGCGTGCGGCGCAGAGGCGATCCACCCCGGCTACGGCTTCCTCTCCGAGCAAGCCGAGTTCAGCCGGGCGTGCGCGGCGGCCGGCATCAAGTTCATCGGGCCGTCGCCGGAAACCGTACGGCTGCTCGGTGACAAGGTGCAGGCGCGGCTGATCGCGAACGCGGCCGGAGCGCCGTCCGTGCCCGGCAGCGAAGACCGGGTCAGCCCGGAAGAGGCGCTGGAACTGGCGCCGCAGATCGGTTTCCCGCTGCTGATCAAGGCAGCGGCCGGTGGCGGTGGCAAGGGCATCCGCCTGGTCGAAGATGCTTCTACCCTGGAGGAGTCGCTGCGCACGGCGGCGGCGGAAGCGATGGCCAGCTTCGGCGACGAGGGGCTGTACCTGGAGCGCTTCCTCGACCCGGTGCGCCACATCGAAGTACAGGTGCTGGCAGACGAGCACGGCCACTTGGTGCACCTGGGCGAGCGCGAGTGCTCGATCCAGCGCCGCAGCCAGAAGCTGGTCGAAGAGTCGCCCTCGACGGCCGTGGACGCGGCGACGCGAGAACGGCTGGGCGCCGCGGCCGTCGCGATTGCGCGCGAGGCCGGCTATGAAAACGCCGGGACGATCGAGTTCCTGATGGACCAGGACGGCGCGTTCTACTTCATCGAGGCGAACGCGCGCCTGCAGGTGGAGCACCCCGTGACCGAGCTCGTGACCGGGCTGGACCTTGTACGCGAGCAGCTGCGCGTCGCGTCGGGCGAGCCGTTGGGCTACACGCAGGCCGACGTCAGGCTGCGCGGTTGGGCGATCGAGTGCCGCATTACAGCCGAGGACGCCGCACAGGGGTTCATGCCCGGCCTGGGGCGCATCGACTTCGTGTCTGAGCCCTCGGGGCCGGGTGTACGCGTCGACAGCAGCCTCTTCGCGGGCTGGGAGGTCGGGCCCAACTACGACTCTCTGATCTCGAAGCTGATCGTCTACGGCGCCGACCGCGAGCAGGCTCTGGCGCGCATGCGACGTGCGCTCGATGAGTATCAGATTCTCGGTGTGAAAACGACGCTGCCGTTCCACCGCCGTCTGCTGGACGACGAGCGCTTCATCGCCGGGGAAATCGACACGCGATTTCTGGAGCGCAGCTTCAACTTCGCACCAGAGGCACCGCCGGACGATGACAAGGCGCTGCTGGCGGCGGCGCTGCTCTCCTACCAGCGTCGCGGCGACAGCAAGGCCGCCGGCGGCGCCCGGGGTGGACCGGCCAGCCGCTGGAAGCAAGCGAACAGGAAGGCCGCCGTGGAGCGCGCGCCGGGAGGTGGCCCCTGGCGAAGTACTTCCTGAGGCTCGGCGACCGCGAGATCGAGGCGGAGCTGGAGGAGACGCCGCAGGGCCTGCGCGTCAATATCGACGGCACCTGGCATGACGTCAGCCTGCAGCGCCTGGGCAACTCGCAGCGCTTCGTGCTGGTGCTGGACAACCGCATGCTCGAGGTGCTGATCGCCGAGGAGACCCAGGCGTTCAACGTCCAGATCGCGGGGCGCGATTACGAGATCGAAACGGCGAGACGCCGCGCGCGGGCGCGCCGCGACGAAGGCGATCAGTTCGTTGACGGCCGCTGGCTGATGCGCGCGCCGCTAACCGGGGTGGTCGTAGACATACGCACCGCGGCCGGCGACGCCGTGGCCCAGGGCGACGTGCTGCTCGTCGTCGAGGCGATGAAGATGCTGAACGAGCTGCGCTGTCGCGTCGCGGGTGTCGTATCAGCCATACGTCCAGAGAAGGGCCAGCGCGTGGAGATCGGCGACGTGCTGATCGAGATCGGCGAGGCGACCTAGCGTCTCTTACAAGGCGCGGAAGATGCGCCTGCCATTCTCTCGCACGATCAGCCCAAAGCCCGGCCAGGGATAGTGGCCGAAACAGGCGTTGCTGCCGTCCTCTTCCAGACGCTGCATAAAGCTCTCGCGAGTCCTCGCTGCCATGGCTGCGTCGTTATCGAATCCCGGGCTCCAGCCTGTCTCTTGTGCTTGCGCCGGGTGGTGCGCCATGTCGCCGGCGATGAACGCCCGCGTCCCGCCTGAGGAGACGACGATGCTCTGGTGTCCCGGCGTGTGCCCGGGCGTGGGGACCAGCGTGATCTCCGGCGTGAACTGCGTCTCGCCTGAAACCAGCTCCAGCGCGCCGGTCTTCTCCAGCGGCAGCACCTGCGCCTGCACGCTCGCGTCGTCCTTCTGGGCGCTGAAGAACTCCCAGTCGGCCTGCTGCACCACGTAGCGGGCGCGCGGGAAGGTCGTCCGGCCGCCCTGGAAGTTCCAGCCCACGTGGTCGCCGTGGAGGTGCGTAAACAGCACGGTATCGACATCCGCGACGTCGATGCCCTCGGCAGTCAGGTTGGCCGCCAACTGGCCCGGATTGTCGGGGACGGTTTTGGGGCCGAGGCCGGTATCGACGACAATCGTCCGGCCTGCGCCGACGATGGCGTAAGCACCAATGCTGAGACTGAGGTTGTCGCCGGCGAAGGCAGAGGGGTAGATCCGCCGATAAACGGCCCAGCCGCCGGCCGGCGCGTTCGGGAACATGCCAGCGGGCGGGAACGAGACGTTCATGTCCTGGATGGAAACGATATCCAAGGAACCGATCTTGATCCGGGCCAAGACGTTTCTCCTCATCTGGTCAGCTCGAGGCGCAGCGATGATAGGCGTTCGCCGGATTGCGCGTCCAGACACCGAATCAGGTCCGCACGGTTTCTCACAACGTTAGCAAAACAGGCTTGACAACTTAGGACGCCTGTTCTAATCTCCGAACAAACGTACTGAGGAGGAGAGAACTATGGGAGCCCTCGTCATCGCCATCACCGTCCTCGTCTGCTCGGCCTACCTGCTGTGGCAGTTCTGGGAAGCAGATCTCGTCGACGACCGCTAACGGCGGCGCCGGGTCTCCGGAGGGAGGCCGCGTATGAATGCTAGAATCGTTGGCAGCGGCTCAGGGGGTTGTCTTCCTGGGCCGCATCGCCAATATGACAATCCCCCTGGCCTTGCTGCCGCTCGCCTCGATAGCCGATTCGGTGCTCGACATCCTCAAGTGGATCGTGATGGTGCCGGTCGAGATCTTTCGTGGCTACGGCTCGCTGCTGCGCTGGGCTGCCGACGCCGCTCAATCGCTATTTGAGGACTACGGCTACTGGGTAGTGTTCTTCGGCACGCTGTGCGAGAACACGCTCCTCGTCGGTCTCATCGTCCCGGGTGCGCTTGTCGTCCTGCTGGCCGGCCTCGCCGCGCACGACGGGACAATCTCCTGGCCGGAGGCGGTCGTCCTCGGCATCGCCGGGACGATCATCGGCGATACCCTCTCTTACTTCATGGGCCGCTACGGCTGGTCGCGCTTCGGGCAGACGCGATTCCTGCGCGAGCTTGCCGAGAAAGCGCGCGAACCGCTGCTGCGCCGGGGCACACTGTTCGTGCTGGTCTACCACTTCGCCGGCTACACCCGCGTCATCGGCCCCACGACGGCGGGCCTGCTGCGCATGCCGTATCGCGTCTGGGCGCCCGCGGATTACGGGGGCGCGGTGCTGTGGATCTGCGCCTACTTCGGCATCGGCTACGGGTTGGGCGTGGCGGGGTTGACGCTGGACTCCACGGACCGCTACTTCCGGTTCGTCGAGTGGGCGCTACTGGTCGCTGCGTCGCTCTGGGTGTACTACCTGCTGCAGGCGCACTCGCAGGCGATCATGGCGCGCCTGGGGCTGACGGACGAAGCCACGGAGGCTGAAGAGACGACTACGGAGTAACGTCTCGTGTCAACGAACGCTGCAGGTCGAAACTCGCGGCTTCGCCCTCGGGACATCTTTGGTGCTGCAGGTTTCAACCTGCAGCGTCGTCTAGGGCAAGGCGGCGCACCCGAAACGCAACCGCTGCCGCGTCGCCGCCGACCGTCTGCGAAGAGTCAGCTAGAAGCAGCGCGTTGTCCAGAACGTGGCCTGAGAGCCGTCAGGTGAGGACGTGAGATTGCCTCGCCTTGCCTGCCGGCAATGGCTCGCAACGACAGACGGTCCGCTGAGTGCTAGGCGTTCGATAGGGAGCGCGGCAGGCTGGTCTCGCCCATGAGGTAGAGGTCGATGCCGCGGGCGGCTTCGCGGCCTTCTGAGAGCGCCCAGACGACCAGGGACTGGCCACGGGACGCGTCGCCGGCGGCGAAGATGCCCGGGACGGTGCTCATCTTGTTGGCGTCCGTCTTGACGTTGCCGCGCGGGTCCAGTTCGACGCCGAGGGACTCGACGAGGCCCTGGCGCTCCGGGTGGAGGAAGCCCATCGCCAGCAGGACGAGGTCGGCGTCGACGTCGAACTCGGTGCCGGGCATCTCGACCATCTGGTTGCGGCCGTTGGCGTCACGCTGCCAGTCGAGGCGCACCATGTGCAGCTTGTCGACGTTGCCGTCGCTGCCGGAGAACGACTTCGTGCCGACGCTCCAGTCGAGGCTGCCGCCTTCGTCGAGGGCGTAGGAGCGGCGCAGGATCACGGGCCACTGCGGCCAGGGGTTGCCCGCTGCTCGCGTTACCGGCGGCTCCGGGATGATGTCGAACTGACGCACGATCTCAGCGCCCTGGCGATGAGCGGTCGCAAGGCAGTCGGCGCCGGTGTCGCCACCGCCGAGGATCACGACACGCTTGCCTTCGGCGCTGAGGCGTACCTCTTCAGGAAACTCCTCGCCGGAGAGCAGCTTGTTCTGCTGCGTCAGAAAGTCCATAGCGAAGTGCACGCCATCGAGCTCGCGGCCCGGGATGTCGAGGTTGCGCGGCACCGTGGAACCGATGCAGAGCAGGATGATATCGAAGTCGCGTCTGAGGTCTTCGACGGCGAGGTTGCGGCCGACGTAGACGCCGGTGCGGAAGACGACGCCTTCGTCGCGCATCTGCTGCACGCGGCGCTCGACGTGGTGCTTGTCGAGCTTGAAGTCGGGGATGCCGAGGCGCAACAAGCCGCCGATGTAGTTATCGCGCTCGAAGACGGTGACCGTGTGGCCGGCGCGGTTGAGCTGCTGCGCGGCAGCCATGCCGGAAGGCCCCGACCCGATCACCGCCACCGTTTTGCCGGTCCGCGTGGCGGGCGGCTGGGGCTTGATCCAGCCTTCCTCCCAACCGCGGTCGGCGATCGCCTTTTCGATGTACTCGATGGTCACCGGGTCCTGGTTGATCGAGAGGGTGCAGGCGGCCTCGCAGGGCGCGGGGCAGATGCGTCCGGTGAACTCCGGGAAGTTGTTGGTGGCGTGCAACGCTGCGAGGGCGCGCTCCCACTGCCCCTTGTAGACGAAGTCGTTGAAGTCCGGGATGACGTTGCCCAGGGGACAGCCCTTGTGACAGAACGGGATGCCGCAGTCCATGCAGCGGGCGCCTTGCGCGCGCGCCTCGTCCTCCGTCCAGTGCAGGACGAACTCGTTGTAGTCGCGGATGCGCTCCTGAGTGTCACGGCGCGGGGGAGGCTGGCGCGGCTTGTCCTTGAATCCGGTTGGTTCGCCCAATGAGAGGTCCTCTAGCCGGCGGCGCCCGCAAAGGCAGCGCCGTCGCCACGCGCTGTACGCTCTGCCAGGACGCGTTTGTAGTCTCGGGGCATGACTTTGACGAACTTGGGCAACATCGCGCCCCAGTTCTCCAGGACGCGCGCGGCGTTGACGCTACCGGTGGCCTCGCGGTGTTGCTGCAGCAGCGATTCGAGTGCTGCCTTGTCTTCATCGCTCTCGACGGACTCGAGATCGACCATATCCGGGTTGCACAGGCCGCGGAAAGCACCCGCCTCGTCCAGGACGTAGGCCTCGCCGCCGCTCATGCCCGCCGCGAAGTTGCGGCCGGTGGGCCCGAGGACGACGACGCGGCCGCCGGTCATGTACTCGCAGCCGTGGTCGCCGACGCCTTCGACGACGGCTTCGGCGCCGCTGTTGCGCACCGCGAAGCGCTCCCCGGCGATGCCGCGGATGAACGCCTTGCCGTCCGTGGCGCCGTAGAGCACGACGTTGCCGACGAGGATGTTCTCCTCAGGCTTGAAGCTGGCCACGGCGGGCGGCTTGATGACCACGATGCCGCCGGAGAGGCCTTTGCAGAAGTAGTCGTTGGCGTCGCCTTCGACGGTCATGGTGACGCCGCGCGCCAGGAAGGCCGCGAAGCTCTGCCCGGCGGAGCCGTTGAACTTGATCTGGATTGTCCCGTCAGGCAGCCCGTCCTCGCCATATCGCGTCGCGATCTGGTTGCTGAGGATGGCGCCGACCGTCCGGTTCGAGTTGTGGATGTCGAGTTCGATGTTCACCGGCTGCTTGTGCTCGAGCGCGGGCCGGACCATCTCGACGATGCGGTGGTCGAGCGCCTTGTCCAGGCTGTGGTCCTGCAGCTCGCACTGGTAGGTCGCGACGCCGGACGGGACGTTGGGCTTGTGCAGCAGAGCGCTGAAGTCGAGGCCGCGCGCCTTCCAGTGGTCGATGGCCTGCTGCCCGTCGAGCATGTCGACACGGCCGACCATCTCGTTCACCGTGCGGAAGCCGAGCTCGGCCATGATCGCGCGCAGCTCCTCGGCGACGAAGAAGAAGAAGTTGATCACGTGCTCCGGCTGACCGGCGAAGCGCGTCCGCAGCTCCGGGTCCTGCGTGGCAATGCCGACGGAGCAGGTATTGAGGTGGCACTTGCGCAGCATGATGCAGCCCATGACGACCAGCGGCGCCGTCGCGAAGCCGAACTCTTCGGCGCCGAGCAGGCAGGCGACGGCCACGTCGCGGCCGGTCTTGAGCTGGCCGTCCGTCTGCACGACGATGCGGCCGCGCAGGTCGTTGAGCACGAGCACCTGCTGCGTCTCGGCAACGCCCAGCTCCCAGGGCAGGCCCGCGTTCTTGATCGACGATTCCGGCGAAGCGCCGGTGCCGCCGCTGTCGCCGCTGATCAGCACGACGTCGCCGTGACCCTTGGAGACACCGGCGGCGATCGTGCCCACGCCGAACTCAGAGACTAGCTTGACGTGGATGCGCGCCTTCGGGTTCGAGTTCTTGAGGTCGTGGATCAGCTGCCCCAGGTCCTCGATAGAGTAGATGTCGTGGTGCGGTGGCGGCGAGATCAACTCGACGCCGGGCGTGGTGTGGCGCACCCAGCCGATGTAGTCGTCGACCTTGTGGCCGGGCAGCTGGCCGCCCTCGCCGGGCTTGGACCCCTGCGCCATCTTGATCTGCAGGTCGCTGGAGTGGGCCAGGTAGTTGGCCGTGACGCCGAAGCGCCCCGACGCCACCTGCTTGATCGCGCTCTGACGCGAGTCGCCGTTGGCATCCGGCGTGTAGCGGTGATAGTCCTCG
>DATDOP010000377.1:0-10472 GCA_035293185.1 Dehalococcoidia bacterium
TCCAGCGCGTGGTAGGAGGCCGCCTGCATCGCCTCCCAGACGCTGCCCTCGGCGACCTCCGAGTCGCCCATCAGCACCCACACGCGCCCCGGCGATCCCGCCAGCTTCTGCCCGATCGCCATCCCCAGCCCGATCGACAGGCCCTGCCCCAGCGAGCCCGTCGCGACGTCTACCCACGGCACCTCTGCCAGCGGCGCCGGGTGGCCCTGCAACGGGCTGTCGATCCGGCGCAGCCTCAGCAGCTCGGCGTCACTGACCACGCCCAGCGCCTTGAAGATCGCGTACAGCAGCGGCGAACCGTGGCCCTTGGAAAGCACGAAGCGGTCGTTGGCCACGCTCTTGGGCGCCGCCAGGTCATAGCGGAAGTGGTCGGAAAACAGGACCGCGGCCAGGTGCGACGCCGACATCGACGTCGTCGGGTGCCCGGAACCGGCAGCGGTCGTTGCCCGTATGGCGTCGACGCTGAGCTGCGCGGCGAGGTCGTTCCAGAACGCGGTCTTATCCATCGGGACTCCCGGCTTGTCTGAGGTTCTGTTCCTGCGAGGGCGGGGAAGGACAGCGCCGAAGCGCTACGCGTCAATTCTAGGGCCGGACCCGCTGAGCCGCAAAGGTCGAACGCTCGCGAAAAGCTGGCAAAAGGGGCGCAATGCGTTATAACCTCGGGACAGCCAGCCGGGGCGCCGGCATCCGGAGGTCACATGTCCCTCGAAGGTAAGGTCGTCTTCATCACCGGCGCCGCGCGCGGCATGGGGCGCGAGTACGTCCGCGGCTTCCTCAAAGAGGGGGCTCGGGTTGCCGCCGCCGACCTCACCTGGGTGCCCTCCGGCGTTAGCAACGACGACATCGACTTCGCGGACGAGCTCTCGGGCAACGATGACGCGCTCGTCCTCGAGACGGACCTGACCATCGACTCTCACGTCAAGCGCGCCTACGCAGCCACCATCGCCCGCTTCGGCACCGTCGACGTCATGATCAACAACGCCGGCCTCCGCCAGCGCAACCTCTACCCGCCCTCCGGAGCCATCACCGTGCTCGAGACGGAGATCGGCGACTGGCAGCGCATGATCGATACGCACCTCTACGGCGCCATCCGGGTGATCAAGCTGTTCAGTCAGCCGATGCTGGAGAAGCGCAGCGGCAGCATCATCAACGTTGGTTCTGGCGGCGCCCTGGGTCAGAACCCCGCGACGCGTGAGCAGCCCTACAAGGCGGCGAAGGCAGCGCTGATCAGCATGAGCATGTACCTGGCGCACGAGCTCAAGCCCCAAAACGTCGCCGTCAACGTGCTGCTGCCCGGCGGCACCCGCAGCACCGGCTCCGACGAGCAGCAGGCCGGACGCGCCGCGTTGAACACGGGCCTTACCGCCGGTGAGATGTCCTGGACCGGCGTCCGCCTCAACCCGGATCACGTCGTGCCGCTGGCGCTGCACCTGGCACAGCAGGACGCCTCCACCCTTACGGGCCAGGAGCTCAGCGCGCTGCGTTGGAACGAAGCCAACGGCCGCGGCGGCATCGAGGTCTGGGGCTACGCGCCCGACGTCGAACGCGCGCGCGCCGCCGGCAGCCCTTAGATATCTTAGAGAGAGTTTCTCTGCAATATGCTGCATGAAAAGAGGTATTATGCAGAAAAATTCTCTCTAATACTTGCTAACGGGATTGTTTCTCTGCAAAATACATCTTGAGATCATGCAAATTGCAGAGAAACTCTCTTCTAAGACCCTCGGGCCCCAATCAGCCAAGCTCGTTACAGAGCTGTACCAGCAGAGACGAAACATCTTCTCGCTCTCCGACGTTCAGAAAATAACCGGGCTAAATGCCAGAACCGCCGGGAATCTCGCCTCAAGACTCGTAGACCGCGGCGTAGCCACTCGGCTAAAGCCTGGCCTCTTCATTCTTGTCCCCTTTGAATTGGGACACGCTCGTCAATACGCCGGCAATCCGTACCTGATCGCCCGCGAAATTGCGCCTGAGCGAGACTACTATCTGTCGCACGCCTCTGCCATGGACATACACGGCATGACCACGCAGCCTCAACTGCGGGTATTCATCACCAGCACGAGTTTTCAGAGAAACCAGACAATCCTCGGCACAGAATTCCGCTTCGTTCAGTGCAAGCGTGAGCACTTCTTCGGAATCACCGACGAGTGGGTGGAGAAGTCCGAACAAGTTAAAGTCAGCGATATTGAAAAGACCGTGATCGATGGACTTAGACACCCACGGTACTGCGGTGGGCTCACCGAAGTAGCCAAAGGACTCTGGTTGAAACACAGCGAAATGAACATAGCGAGACTCGTTGGCTACGCCGTACAGATGAATGTTGGCGCCGTAATCCGCCGCCTGGGCTTTCTACTCGATCTCTACCGAATTGGAGAACCTCAGGACCTGAGGCAGTTGCAGTCACAGCTTACGGATAGCTATGACCTTCTTGACCCTACCCTTCCTCGAGAAGGTAACAAGACGGCTAGATGGCGCCTCCTAATAAACATACCCACGGAGGAACTTCTGGCGCTGCGTGCCTCATAGACCGGTGATACCTCAGCGGAACCTCTCAGTCTTATCAAACCGTCTAGCCGAGTCTGGCGGCCAGAGGATTCCAGAGGCCGTCTTGGAACGTGACTACTGCTTGGCATGGTTTCTCGTCGGACTTTCGCAGGCTGAACTTGGCACCCGCTTGGCGTTCAAGGGCGGTACCGCGCTAAAACGCTGCTACTTCGGCACCTACCGATTCTCTGAGGACCTCGACTTCACTCTGCGCTATGGAATGACGCTCGGGGCTGTCGAGGAGGAATTGCAGCCAGTCTTCGCTGCGGTCCGAAGGAGCTCTGGAATTCGCTTTCAGTACTTGCGGAATGACAAGCATGGTCATGAGAACAGCAATACTTTCTACGTCGGCTACGAAGGCCCCCTCCCTACGAGTTCGCCAAAGGAGGTGAAAGTGGACGTCACCCTCCGCGAAGCGATTGTCAGGCCACTACAGAGAAGGCCGGTTGTCCGCGGCTACGACGAATACGAAGACCTGCCCGGCGATGCACTGCTGGAGGTCTATTCGCTTGACGAAATCGCCATCGAGAAGCTGGTTGCCCTCGGGGATCGAGCGCGAAACGAGCCCCGCGACCTCTACGATCTCTGGTACCTCACGACGAATAAGTATGCGGACCTCTTCCTTCTCCTGCCGGACGTTCAGACCAAGGTGGAATTTCGTGGCCGGGCAATCGAGTCTATTGGCGAGGAGTTCGTGAGAAAAGAAGCTCGGCTGAGAAGTCAATGGGACCGAAGACTCGGCAACCAGGTAGCCGAGCTTCCGGAGTTCGATGGCGTCTACCGCGAAGCAAAACGTACCCTTCGTGAAGCGGGCCTCGTATCGTGAAGTACACCCGCATCTACGCCGGGCCGGATGGCGAATCGCACTTCGAAGACCTGGACGTCCCGCTCACCGAGGTCCCCTACGCCCCACCGGCGCCGCCCTTCTTCGTCTCGCAGGCCACGCCCGCGTCCGCTGTCGCCCTGACCTCGCTGCCGGCCGGCTGGCGCGGCGACTGGCATCCTTCGCCCCGGCTGCAATGGTGGTTTCAGCTCGACGGCGAGCTAGACGTGCGCACGAGCGACGGCGACTCGCGTCACTTCGGCCCCGGTGCCATCGTCCGCGTCGAGGACACGACGGGCCGCGGCCACACCACAACCGTTGTCAGCGCCGACGCGGTTTTGGCCGTCTACGTGCACATACCTGAGTAGGAGCGCGTTGCTCATTCAGACCGTTCGTCCTGAGCCTGTCGAAGGACGTCAGGGTTGCGGTGGCGCCAGACTTAGATGCGCCCCACCAGCTCGTGCGTCTTCAGTCCTGACCCGGTGTTGAACAGCACCACGCTCTCAGCAGGGTCCAGCTTCCCCTGCGCCAGCAGCTTCTTGTAACCGGCGTAACCCGCCGCCCCCTCAGGCGCCGCGAAGATGCCCTCCAGGCGCGCCATCTCGCCCATCGCCACAAGGATCTCCTCGTCCGACACCGCCACGGCGAAGCCGCCACTCTCGCGAATCGAGTCCAGGATCAGGTAATCGGCGATCGCCGCCGGCACGCGGATACCCGGCGCGATTGTGTGCGCGTCCTGCCACGGCTCCGCCTCGCGCAGCCCCGCGTCAAACGCCCTGACGATCGGCGCGCACCCTTCAGCCTGCACCGAGACGATCCGCGGCCGCTCGGCGCCGATCCAGCCCAGCGCCTCCAACTCCTCGAACGCCTTCCACATCCCCACGATGCCGGTCCCGCCGCCCGTCGGATATACGATCACTTCCGGCAGATGCCAGCCCAGCTGCTGCGCCAGCTCCAGGCCCATCGTCTTCTTGCCCTCGGCACGATACGGCTCCCGCAGCGTCGATACGTCGAACCAGCCCTCGGCCGGCCCCCGCTCTCGCACGATGCGCCCCGCATCGGAGATCAGTCCGTCTACCAGCTCGACGTGCGCGCCGTAGACCTTGCACTCGTTCTTCATCGCCTCCGGCGTGTCGGCCGGCATGAAGATGAACGTCTCGATGCCCGCGCGCGCCCCGTACGCCGCCAGCGCCGACGCGGCGTTGCCCGCCGAAGGAATTGCCAGCTTGCGCGCGCCCAGCTCCTTCGCCCTGGAAACCGCCGCGGAAAGGCCGCGCGCCTTGAAGCTGCCGGTCGGGTTCAGCCCCTCTTCCTTGACGAAGACCTGTCGCGCACCCAGCTGTTTTTCGATGCCCTTCGCCGGGAGTAGCGGTGTCCCGCCCTCGCCCAGCGTCACGACGTTCGACTCGTCGCGCACCGGCATCAGCTCGAACCAGCGCCACATCGAGCCCTCTCGCGGCTCAATCGACTCCCGCGTCAGATCCCGCCTCGCCGACTCCAGGTCGTAGCGCGCAAACAGCACCTTGCCGCACGCCGGGCAGGTCGTCTGCAGCTCCTCCGCGGAGCAAGTAGCGCCGCAGTTGCTGCACTCCAGATGCGACAGGTAGCTCTTCATCCGCCTGCTTCCAGGCTGGCCGTGAGATAAGGACGTTCACGACAGCACTGAATCTTCGCATGAACTCTCGTTAGACCCAACGCGAGACGGCCCCTAATGCGACCTGTCGAACTCGACCAAGTCGCTCTTCTTATTTGTTATGTAGTCCTAAAGCTTCGCTTACAAGGGCCGAAAATGATTTGAAGACTAGTTCTGTAAGGAAACCAACTGCATGTTCGCAAAAAAGGCGCGTTTCGTCTGGTCCGTCATCGCTCTGACGCTTGGCTTCGGATTGCTGGCATCGAGCCTTCTGATTTCGACTCCGATTTCGTTTGGCCTGGCAACCGACGTTCAGGTACCTTCCACGGCGGGAACAGCAACACCTACCCCCACCGCTACACCAAGCGCCACGCCGGTGCCTGCAACAACGCCGCCACCCTCCGGCTCGTCAGCCGGTACCAGTCAGGCTGCTGACCTGCCATCCGCGGGAAGTGGTGGCCTGATTCAGAATGACCGCCTGGCCGAATTGCCACAGACCGTCGCCATGAGCCTCGCCTTCCTGGCGGCCTTCATCCTGGCCGTTCTTGCCCTGCCTCGAACTCACCGACAGGCAGTTCACACCGTCGCATCAGCGAGGAGTCGCGCAAGAAACAGGCGTCTCTCATTCAGGCGTCGCGATCGCCGATAAGAACGAATTGAGCCCCCTCTAAGAGGGGGCTCAATTGTAAATACTGCTCGGCTTGGCCTGATGCTTTCTAATCCCGTTCAGCTCGGTTGAGATTCATCAACCTCGCCGCAGGTAGGTAGGAAGATTCCCAATCTCGCCGGAGCTCGCAGGCAGGACGGCAAGCTCTGCGCGGTACCACTCCACGGTAGCTCGAAGTCCGTCTTGCATATCCACCTCAGGAGTCCAGCCGAGCTCTGACTGAGCTCGTGAGATGTCTGGCTTCCGCCGTGCGATCTCATCCTGGCGTCCTTCAACGTGCACGATCTCTGAATCCGAATCTGCGATATCCCGGATTATCTCAGCGAACTCACGAATCGTGTGCTCTTGAGGATTGCCGAGATTGTAGACCCGGCCGTTAGACCCAGCGAACATGGCTCGCTCGAGCCCTCGCACAAGATCGCTCACGTAGCAGAGACTTCTCGTCTGCCCACCGTCGCCAAAAATCGTGATCGGCTCGCCGCGAATTGCCTGGTTCACAAACGTGGGGACCATCCGGCCATCGTCCGCTGAATTCCAGGGACCGTAGCAATTGAAAATGCGCACGATTCGGACGTCCACTGCGAATTCCTGCCCGTAACACTTGGTGAGCGCCTCCGCGTAGCGCTTGCCTTCGTCGTAACACGAGCGCGGGCCAATGGGGTCGACGTTTCCCCAGTAAGACTCCGTTTGTGGATGCTCCAGCGGGTCGCCATAGATCTCTGACGTTGAGGCCATGAGAAACCTCGCGTTTGCATGCCGGGCCACCTCGAGGACGCGGTGTGTCCCCTCGGCGTTCGCCAGCAAGGTCTCGAGAGGATAGCGCCCGTAGCCAACCGGACTCGCTGGGCTCGCAAGGTGGAAAACCGCATCCACGTCGCAGTCAGGGAGCCTGGCGGTGTCGATGTTCTGGAAGCTGAAGGCGGGATTCTCGAACAGCGCATCGATGTTCGCCATCCGGCCGGTGATCAGATTATCTACCGCAATCACGGTGTGACCCTGCTCGACCAACGAGCGACAGAGATTGGCGCCGATGAATCCCGCGCCGCCTGTAACCAGTATTCGCGTCATGCCGTAATTTCCTCAGCTTGAGCACTCGCCATGTCCGGCACACCCATTCCGAAGTAAAGGAACCCGGCGTTGGTCGCCTCATCCCCATCCCAGGCATTCCTGCCATCGATGAGAACTGGACGTCGCATGACCGAACGCAGGTGTCTCATATCCAGATCCTTGAACTCCTGCCACTCCGTTGCCAGAATCACGGCATCGCAACCCGCCGCCGCCTCGTAGGCGTCGCTCGCGTACTCGATGTCCGGGAAGAACCGCTTTGTTTCCTCCATGGCGAACGGGTCATACGCCCGAATGGTCGCTTCTTCATACTCCAGAAGCCGGATGACATCAAAGGCCGGCGAATCACGCGTGTCATCAGTACCCGGCTTGAACGCCAGCCCGAAGACCGCGATCTTCGCGCCACGCAGGGTTCCCAGAACGTGTCGCAGCCGGGTGATCAGCCGCCGCCTCTGCTCCGCGTTGATTTCCAGTACCGTGTTCAGGAGCTGGGGATGTGACCCGTAGATCGCCGCCAGGTGTGAGAGGGCCCGCACATCCTTCGGCAGACAACTGCCTCCAAAACCGATACCTGCCTGCAGGAACGCCGAACCGATTCGTGGATCGAGGCCCATACCTCGGGCAACGTCTCGCACGTCCGCTCCAACCTTCTCGCAGATCTCGGCGATTTCATTAATGAAGGATATCTTTGTAGCCAGGAACGCGTTGGATGCGTACTTCACCATCTCGGCGGTCTTGATGTCGGTGTATAGCACAGGCCGTTTCAGCGGCTCATACAGTTCGCCCACCGCGGCCCGCGCCTCTATATCAGCTGAACCAATGACCACCCTGTCGGGTTCCATGAAGTCCCTGACCGCGGTCCCCTCCTGCAAGAATTCGGGGTTCGCAACCACGGTCAGCGGCCCTGACCCGTTCGCCTCGGCAGAGAGAATGCTCTCCAGGGTTTCAGTGATACCCACGGGTGCAGTGCTCTTGCTCACGAGAATTGGCCGTCGGCCATTCGTCGCCCGCGCCACAGCCCTGGCAGCACTACGGACGAAGCGAAGGTCAGCTGTCCCCAAAGCGGTCGTCGGCGTGGCGACTGCCAGGAAAACGAACTCTGCGTTCCGAATTGCTCTGTCGTGGTCTGTCGTGAACCAGAGGGTCTTCCCAATGTGCTTCTGAACGAGTTCGGGCAGGCCAGGCTCATGAAACGGCAGGACCCCGGAACGAATCTGATTGATTCGCTCCTCATCAATGTCCAGGCAGACGACTTCGTGGCCTAGCTCTGCGAAACATGCAGCCGTGACCAGACCAACGTGTCCCGCCCCTACCACGCTAATCCGTCTCACCTGGCCTGATTGGCGTTCGGGCACTTTCATCTCAATCATTCAAATGAAGCTATGCCCGCTCCGTTGAGACCACGTTGATTCTACGGCAGGCTTCGGGTGAGGCGAAAAACACCAGGAAATGTAGCTAACAGGACGATTTGTGGAGTAGGAAAGTAATGGCCGCCCGTTGCTTGCGTTATTGGTAAGTGAAACCGGAATAGAAAATAGTCTGGGAAGTCGTTTACAAGACAGTAACACTCTTCAGACTAGTCTTCTGTTGACATTCGGGACGAGTTCTAGTAAACCGATTATCGTCCCGCAACCGGTAAGGAAGCAGCTCTTCGTCAAGGAGGACGGCCCCTTCGAACTAAAGTAGCTCTCCCAAGATAAGCGGGAACTCAGTCGGTTCTTCGACCTCAGGGCACTAGTCGGGCGGGTTGAGGCGGAGTCGGCAGGCCTAAATGTTTCACGTCCTTACGTGAAGCTGTCCGATTCTTTTCTACTCCCCACTAGTCATTCCAGTTAGCTCGTCGTTGACCGCGCTCAAACGAGGCGTTGAGTTTTCCGCCGTTCGCTTGAAAGGCGGCGACCTTTTTGCACGTACTTGTGGCGTCCGATCATCCGATAATTCGCGAAAGCCTGGTTCAGCTTCTGAACACAGAGCTTCTCGTTTCTGCAAAGGGTATCGACCCTCGAGATGAGTGCGAATTGGACGACGATACGGACATCGTCCTCTGCCCAGCCAACACGATGGTGGGATTCGAATCCACCCTGAGCCACCTTAAGGTCACCTACCCGCTGGCCAAGCTCGTCACGCTTCTACTCACAGACGACATGAGTCTAGCTTTCAGCGCTCTGAACGCCGGCGTAGACGGGATCCTCGACCAGGCGGTTAGCGCCGCAGAGCTTAATGGCTACCTCAATCAGGTGATGGCGGGAGAGTTCGCCATTCCTGCCCAATTAGCGCGCCGGCTGGTTCGTCTTCATCGGACGCCTGACCCGAGCTCCGCCGCACCAGCCGCCTACACCGAGGCAGACCTCACTCCTCGGGAGACCGAAGTACTCGGCCTTCTCGCTGAAGGGTGCACCAATCGTGACATCGCGGATCGCCTGTCTCTGTCCGAGCACACGGTTCGCGCTCACCTTCGCGGCATCATGCAAAAACTGCACGTCAGGAATCGCGTCCAGGCCGCCGCCGTTGCCTGGCAAGGGCAGCGACCTACAGATCTCAACGTCATAACCATGGGAGGCAAGGTACGCAATGGCAATACTAGTCGTCGAAGATGAAGCCGATCTGTCCGATCTGCTCTCGTTCATATTGAGACGGGCTGGCCACGAAGTATTCATAGCCGCTGACGGCGACTCTGCCCTGCGTGTTTGGCGCGAACGGAGCCCTGAACTCGTCTTACTTGATATCGGGCTGCCCTGCCGGACCGGTTGGGAAGTCTGCCAGACCATCCGCCGCGAATCAACGACTCCGGTCATGATCCTCAGCGGCGCTGACACCGAAGAGGACATCGTGCGCGGCCTCGATCTCGGCGCTGAGGACTACGTTACCAAGCCATTCAGCCCCCGGCTGCTTCAGGCGCGGATCAAAACCGTTCTGCGCCGCAGCCGAGCCTCAGATTCTGGCCGCACAGAGGCCACCGTCGACGCCGGCGACCTCATGCTGAACCAGGACTGGCACACAGTCAGCAACCAGGATCGTTCCGTCAGATTGACGCGGCTGGAACACAGAGTCCTGCAGGAGTTGGCCTTGCACATCGGCCAGGTAGTCCCCCATGACGAACTCATCGAGAAAGTCTGGGGCTACACAGGCGAGACGAGCAGCAACATCCTGAAGGGTCATATCCGCAACCTCAGACTCAAGCTCGCCCATCTTGACAGCAATACCACCATCCGAATCATGCCTGGGGTCGGTTACGTCCTTTCGAAATCGCCCAAGCCAGTTGCAAGCCAAGCGTTAAGTGCGAATAGCTGAACCGTTTTCCGCCCAGAACGTAACGTCGACCGCAACCCCGGCGACTAAGTTACGTTCGAAACTCTCCAATCGCCGGGAAGAGCTCGATGAGGGCATCGATTCCCTGGTCGGGAGAAACCGAGAAGGGGTGGTCCTTTGAGTATTCGTGTCCTTCTTGCAGACGACGACGTCGACTTCCTCGATGTGACGGCCTACGCCTTGAGGCGAGCAGGCTTCAACGTGAGCACCGTCTCCAACGGCACTGACGCGCTCGAATCATGGCAGACGCACGAGCCTGACATTGTGCTGTTGGACGTCTCTATGCCGAATCTCACCGGCACCGAGGTCTGCCAGACCATCCGCAAGGCCTCGACAACCCCGGTCATCCTCGTCAGCAACGCACGCCGCGAAGTCGACATTGTCAAAGGCTTCGAAGCCGGCGCCGACGACTACGTGACCAAGCCCTTCAGCAT
>DATDOP010000378.1:0-6614 GCA_035293185.1 Dehalococcoidia bacterium
CGCGACGCGCGTGACGCGGGTCTCGGCGAAGAAGGCGCACCAGGCGATCGACAAGATCTTCGAGGTGTACATGGCGGAGCGCACGAGCGACTCCGAGCCGTTTGCCGGCTACGTGACGCGCGTGGGCCCGAAGCGCTTCGAACAGCCGCTGGAGGAGTTCAAGTGGGTCGGCTCGCTGGCAGAAGAGCCGGAGTCTTACATGGACTGGGGTCACACGGACCTGTTCGAGGTGATCCGCGGTGAGGGCGAGTGTGCCGCCGGCGAGGTGCCGCTGATCCGGTAGCCCTGGTTCGAGTTTGAATCTACAGAGGCGTCCCGAGGGGGCGCCTCTTCTCTTGAAGGCACCGCAGGTTGAAACCTGCGGCATCCGTGGGTCTGTGCGGGAGCGCGGGTTATCGGATTCGGCGGTGTCGATAGTCAGCGCCCAGCATGCTGGCCGCCTACTATCGAGCGCGATACGGGTAGCCGAGGCGTTGTGTGGTGGACGACGCCGAGGTGAGGACACCTCGGCTACGCTAGTTAACGACTTCTCGTGGCGGAGGATCTGCCGGTCTTTCCTGCCCAATAACCAGCAGTTGGCATCGTGTTTTCGTTTCCATGAAACTCGCCGCACTCACCGGTTCGCTGCCAGCCCAAAAGTCTTTCAAAAGTATCGGACGAGAGCTTCCCCGACCGCATGCCTGCAATCAGCCCAGGGTCCTGCGTCCTCCTCGAAACGGACACCCGGCGGGCTACACGTAATGCATCTCCGGGAACGCCGCCCGCAGCGCGTTGACCTCCGCCTTCACGGGGGTGCCTTTGATGCAGGCGGCCATGAGCTGGGCGAGGCGCTGCATTTCCGGTTGCTGCATGCCGAATCGGGTGAGCTCCTGCACGCCGATGCGCAGGCCTGAGGGGTTGCGGGCGTCGGTGTCATGGGGCAAGAGGTTGTAGTTGACGATGACGTCGGAGGCCTCGAGGCGCTGCGCGACGGGGACGCCGCCGCCGTGCGCCGAAACGTTGACGGCGATCTGGTGGCTGCGCGTGTAGCCGAAGTCGCGGGCCTCTACGGGGATGCCTTCGGCCTCGAGGGCGGCGCCGAGAGCCTGGGCGTTGGCGACGACCTGCGCGGCGTAGGCGGTGGCGTGCTGCTGCATCTCACGAATCGCGACCAAGAGCGCGGGCAGGGTGTGCAGGTGGTGGTTGCTGGAGGAGCCGGGGAAGACACCGCGGTCGGCGGCGGGCCAGTAGCGCGCCGAGTCCTCATCGTTGAGGTCGGAGACGATGACGCCGCGCTGGGGGCCGGGGAAGGTCTTGTGGGTGCTGGCCGTGACCCAGGTGGCGCCTTGGCGCCAGGGGTCCTGGAACTGCCCGCCGACCACCAGCCCGAAGACGTGGGCGGCATCGAAGAGGACGGGGATGTTCTTCGCCTTGCAGATCTCAGCGAGCTGCGGCAGCGGCTCCGGGAACAAGAAGAGGCTCTTACCGAGCACGATCAGGCGCGGCGAGACCTGATCGATGAGGTCGATGCTCTGCTGGACGTCGAGGTGGTAGCCGTCCTCGGCGATGGGGAAGAAGTGCAGCGGGATGTGCTTCTCGTTGTCGAGGTTGAGGGAGGCGCCGCGGTTCTGGATGCGGCGCCCGAAGACGCCGATGGTGTTGTGGCTGATGTGGCCGCCGGCGGGCGTGGAGTTGACGATGATCGAGTCGCCGCCGCGCAGCCAGGCCAGGGCGATCGCGGTGTTGGCGTTGTTGCCGGAGATCGGGCGCACGTCTGCCTGGCGGGCGCGCGTGAGCGCGAGCAGTTCGTCGCGCGCCATGGTCTCGATCTGGTCGATGTACTGCGTGCCCTGGTAGTAGCGCAGGACCTCGCCGGGGCGGTTGGGGTGGCCTTCGGCGTAGCGGGCCATGAAGTCTGAGTCCTGAATCGAGCGGACGGCCGGGCTCTGGGCATTCTCGCTGGCGATGAGGTTGATGGTCTCGCGTCCACGCCACTGCTCCTGGGCGGCGACGATGGAGCGGATGTCGGCGATGTTGACGGGCATTTCCTTGCCCCCTTCCGGGCGTGGAGTCGTAAGCGTTTGTCGATTGAACTGTAGCGTTTGAGGGGGACCCAGGCCACAGCAGCAGCGTCCCGGCGTGGGCTAACATAAGAGCTACCCATGTTTTCCTCGCGCGTCCGCTTCGCCGTGCTGGCGCTGATCCTGGCCATCGTGGTGGCCGCCGCGGCCTTTGTCGTGAAAGACGGCGAGCCCGAAGCGCCGCCGGACGCGGCCCAAGCGCCGACGCCGACCGCGACGGTGTCGCCGCTGCCGCCGCTGCAGCTGGAGCGCCTGCCGGTGCGCTGGACGCCGGTGCCGGACGTATTCAACTTTGATGCGGCGGTGGAGAAGGACGACCCGTTTGCCGGGTTGTTTAGCGACGCGCCGCCGGAGTGGAGCGTCCACGTTGTGGATGGAGACAAGGCGCCGCGCGAAGTGCTGAGGACGGAACGCTGGGTGCGGGACGTGAGCTGGGGGCAGGACGGCTTGCAGGCGCAAACCCAGACGAAGCGTGACGTGCCGTCGACGCTGGGGACGGTGACGGCGGTCTGGGAAGTGACGACGACGATCGACGCGCGCACGGGGCGGACCAGCGATGCGTACGCCGCGCTGCCGGTCTCGGGGTGCACGCTGTGCGAGCGCCGGGGGCCATCGGGGAGCTTCGGCGCGGGCGTGACACTGGAGCCCAGCCCGGACGGCGGTTCGATGCTGGTGGAGCTGTTGTACGACCAGGGCATCAGCGACCCCAGCAGGCCGCCGTTCCTGCTACGGGAGGCGTACCTGGTGGACGCGGATGGACGCAGCCGTCGCCTGGAGGGGCTGCTGGACGTTTCGGGGGTGGGCTGGCTCCCGACGGGCAAGACGATTGCGGGGAGCGGCGGGCCGGTGTTCGGGGCGCATCCGGACGTGTATTTGATCCCGCCGGAGGACGGCGAAGCGGTCGTTTTGCGGGAGTCGCTGGGGCTGGCGTTTCGCAGAGGGGGTGGCAACCCGCCGCGCACGGATGACCCGCGCGCGGTGTTTGCTTTCTACGACGCCGCAGGGCTGCAGGGCCCCGGCAACTACCTGGGCGTCTACAACACCGCGACGGACGAGGCGTGGCTGCTGGGCGCGGCGCCGGGAGCGGTGTCGCTGAGCTCGTCGCGGCCGCCGGCGATAGCCCTCGATTGGCCTGAAGGCAGCGAGCGGATCGTGGCCGGGTTCGAGCCTGATTCCGTGCTGATCGACCCCGGTACGGGCGCGCGGCAGGCGGGGACACGCAACGACCTGCTGCCGGACGTTCCGTTGGAGGTGAGGTCGCCGGACGGGCGGCACGTGGCCTACTTCGAAGACCGCGAGCAGGTGGAGAACCCCGACCCGGCCTGCGAAGGGCTGCCGTACCGGCTCAACGCGCGAGATGAGCGGACGGGCCGAACGAAGACTCTGCTGGAATGCGACACGGACACTGGCGGCAGGCTGGCCTGGCTGAGCAACAGCAAACTGATCGTGAGGGTGTACGACTGCTCCTCGTGCGGGCACCCGCGGGCCACGCTGTTGGTGGTCGACATCGAAAGCGGCAAGACGGTGCGCCTGACAGACGAACCGAGAGCGGGGCTGAACGCGTACGGTTCGCCGGACGGAAAGAAGGTGGCGGCGACGGACGACGAAGGGTTGCGAGTCTTCGATTCGGGGGGAAGGCTGGTCAGGGACTACGGCGCGCCGCCGGACGGTTGGGAGTATTCGAAGATCGTCTGGTCGCCGGACAGCGGGTCGTTCGCGTACGTGCTGGTACCGGAGGAATTCGTGATCGGCGTATAGGGCAGGAGTCGGATTAAACTCGGTCGATGCAGCTGGAGACCGAACGCTTGATCCTGCGGGACTTCGTTATCGACGACGCCGGCGCGCTCGCGGCCTGCCGCCAAGGCGAGGACTTCTGGCGTTACTACGAGCCTGAGGAAGACATCGCGGCGTATGCGCGCGGCCACGTCGAGATGTTTGTCGCCTGGCAGAGCGAGAGCCCGCGCCGTCTCTTCCAGCTCGCCGTGGTGCTCAAGGACTCGCGGCGCTTGATCGGGAGCTGCGGCATCCGGCAACGCCCCCAGGTGAGCTACGGAGTGAGCAGCCCCTCGGAGGCTGATATCGGCTATGAGCTAGGTCCGGAGCACTGGGGCCAGGGGTATGCGACCGAAGCCGCCAACGCGATGCTCGAGTTCGGCTTTGGCGAGTTGAAGCTGCACAGAGTGTGGTCGATCTGCCTTGCCAAGAACGAGGCATCGTGGCGGGTGATGGAGCGCGCCGGGCTGCGCCGCGAGGGTCTGCTGCAAGGCAACGTCTGGCTACGCGACCGCTGGTGGGACACGCTGGTCTACGCCATCACCGCGGACGAGTGGCGCGTCCGGAACGCCTGATTTCAGCGACGGACCCTTCCCCAAACAGCTGCCCGGCACGTATACTGATTGAGTCCAGACCTTTAAGACCGGTCCCGAGAGGCCGGAAAGGAGACGGCAAGTGAATATCCGCGCGTACCCGTATACCCAAGAGCATTTGAGCCTCCCTGGTTTCCCGGGGAGGCTTTTTTCTAGTCGCCGGGGCGGTGCTCGATGAGCGAGCGCGTGCTGATGACGGCGGAGGACTTGCGCCGCGCGATCGTTCGGATCGCGCACGAGATCCTGGAGGCGCACAAGGGGTCGCGCGACCTGGTGCTGCTGGGCATGCACACGCGCGGCGTGCCGCTGGCGAGGCGCCTGGCGGCGGCGATGGAGCAGATCGAGGGCGAGGCGGTGCCCGTCGGCGCGCTGGATATCGGCCTGTACCGGGATGACCTCTCGACGCGCGGGACGTCGGTGCAGCTGGCGCCGGGGGAGCTGTCGCAGGACGTCAGCGGCAAGCGCCTGGTGCTCGTGGACGACGTGCTGTTCACCGGACGCTCGGTGCGGGCGGCGCTGGACGCGATCATCGACATCGGGCGGCCGCAGCGTATCCAGCTGGCGGTGCTGATTGACCGGGGTCATCGCGAGGTGCCGATAAGGCCCGATTACATCGGGAAGAACGTACCGACGGCGCGCGGCGACGACATCCGCGTGCGCCTGACCGAAACGGACGGCCGCGACGAGGTCGCGATCATGCCGGCAGACATCCCGAGCAGCAGGCAGGAGGAGTAGTCATGACCTCGCCACGAACCTCCGAGCAATCACGGCCTGTAGCACCGCCGGCGGTCAGCGACGTGGCGTTGCCCAGCGAGGAACGGGCCTGGCGACGCCGCCACGTGCTCGACCTGGACGACTTCAGCGCGGACGAGATCGAGCTGGTGCTCGAGACGACGACGGCGATGAAGGAGGTGCTGGCGCGCGACGTACCCAGGGCTCCGGCGCTGCGCGGCACGACGATTGTCACGCTGTTCTACGAGGCGTCGACGCGGACGCGGGCGTCGTTCGAGCTGGCAGGCAAGGTGCTGGGCGCGGACGTGATCAATCTGACGTCGTCGGGGTCGAGCGTTGAGAAGGGCGAGTCGCTGATCGACACGGTGCGGACGCTGCAGGCGATCGGCGCGCAGGTGCTGGTGATGCGCCACGCGATGTCGGGGGCGCCGTACCTGGCGGCGGAGCACACGGACGCGCGCGTGATCAACGCCGGCGACGGCTGGCACGCGCACCCAACGCAGGGGTTGCTGGACCTGTACACGCTGCGCAGCAAGATCGGGACGCTGCGGGGCAAGCGCATCGTCATCGTCGGTGACATCGCGCACAGCCGGGTCGCGCGCAGCGACATCTGGGGGCTGAGCAAGCTGGGCGCCGAAATCGTGGTCTGCGGGCCGCCGACGCTGCTGCCGGCAGAGTTGGGCAAGCCACACGAAGAAGACGCCATGCCCTACGTCACGGTGGAGACGAACCTGGACAAGGCGGTGTGCGGCGCAGACGCGGTGATGACGCTGCGGCTGCAACAGGAGCGCATGTCCGGCGGACTGCTGCCGAGCCTGCGGGAGTACTCGCGGTTGTACCAGGTGAACGAGGCGCGGATGGCAAAGGCCAACACGGGAGCGCCGGTGCTGCACCCCGGGCCGATGAACGAGGGCGTCGAGATTTCGGCGGCGCTGGCGCACGGGGCGAGCTCGATGATTGAGGAGCAGGTGCAGAACGGCGTGGCGGTGCGCATGGCGCTGCTCTACCTGATGCGGGGCAGCAAGTAGTGGCGCAGATGACGGTACGAGAAGCCTGCGTCGAGGACGCGGCGGTGGTCGCGGAGCTGTTCAGCGAGTTCAACACCATCCTGGGCGCCGACGGTTTGCCTGAGGAGCAGGCGTTCCTGCCGGAGAACACGAACGTGAGCGCCGGGCAGATGGCGTCGAGGCTGAGCGCGATGGCGGGCGTGGAAATCGCGTTCGTCGCGGAGCTGGACGGCGTGCCGGCAGGGCTGGCGTGCCTGCGACTCGTGCCCTACGCCGGTCAGGACGCGCCGTTTGCGGAGCTGACGCAGCTGTTCGTGCGCACACGTTTCAAGAGACGCGGCGCCGGTGCGGCGCTGATCGCGGCGGTCGAGCAGCGCGCCGTCGCCGGCGGGGCGACCTGCGTGCACATCGTCACGGGGCGAGACAACCTGGACGCGCAGGCTTTCTAC
>DATDOP010000379.1:0-2734 GCA_035293185.1 Dehalococcoidia bacterium
AAGACGGCGCCTGAGGCGTTTTCAGCGGTTAACCACGGCGCGCTATTCGCCCAGGCACTCCTTCGCGGTGTTTTCGCAGGTCAGTCCCTCGCGGATCCGCACCTCGCCCACGTGGCGGAAGGGCCCGGCCAGGTTCTCCACAGTCTGCGCGTTGTCCGCTTCGACGATGAACACCACCTGGTGCTCCGGCTCCGACGCCCAGTCACCCAGGATCTTGATGCCCATCTTCGCCGCGTTCTCGTCGGACACGTGCGCGCGCAGCTGGCGCACCATCTCCGGATTGCGCGTTGGGCAGGTCTCTGCCGTGTGACTGTGCTCGATCAAGAATAGCGCCATGTTCTCCTCCACCCGGTGATGCCTCATTCTCCCGGCGGCGGATACGCAAGGTCAAGGAACTGTCGTTAGTTCAGGTAGTCGATCTTGTCCGGACGCGTGTCGTAAATCACCCACCTGCCGTCTCTCTTGCGCAGCAGGTGCTCGCCTTCGATCCGGTTATCGCGAAACTCCGGGCCGGACACCCTGCGCGTGACCTGGATGTAGTGCACGGCGGCGCGCGTCTCGCTCTTCGTCGTGACCACGATGTCGCTGACTTCGTACTCCAGGTCGTACATCTCGAAAAGCTTGCGCGTGACCGCCTCCGAAGAGTCGTAGATCGGCGATTCTGGGTCGAGCGCCGCCATCGCCAGGTCCAGGTCCTCCTCCTCGAAACCGCGCAGGTTGGTCAGGATCGCGTCGATGATCGCAGCCTCCTGGTCATCGGCGGCCAGCGCCCGCGCCTCTTTGGACGGGCCGGACGAGCCTCCAGACGCCGCCGGCTTCGAGTCGGACCCTGAGCACGCCGCCGCCAGCAGCAGCAGCGGGATCACCAGCAGACGAAGGTAAGACAGCTTCATGTGTCTAGCATCGGCAAGATGCTAATCGCCAACGATACCGTTTTGTGACAAAGGTTAAGAAATCGTATAAAAATCCGTTATGCGCGGCGCGGCGCGGCGTTAGAGGTAAATACAAGGACATATTCCAGACCCAGGGACGGGTCGGCATGCCGGAAAGGCAATGAGCCGTCATCCCGTAAATGGTCGCCTGGGATGTCGGGGAGCCTAGTGGCGAAACCGACCGGCTTGTCTCGCTTCAGAGCGAGGCAGGCTTTTTTATTTGAGGTTAAGTTGCCGGTACAAGACAAAAAACGCAAAGGGGCCCTCTACTTCTCAGAGGTGGTCGCTGCCGCGATGGCGCTCTCCGCCGTCGCCGCCACGGGCATCGGTTACGCGGCGGGCACGCTGGTCATCGCTCCCGTGCCCGTGCTCTGCCAGGTCTTGTTCGGACTCGCCGGCGTGCTTGGCATCCGCGTCGCCCAGCGCCGCGCCATCGAAGTCACCGGCCTCGCTTATGACGATGAGCTCACCGGCCTGCCCAACCGCCGCTACTTCATGGAGCGTCTCTGGATCCTGCTCAGCGACTACCGCCGAGGGTCGCTGAGGCCCGCGCTCCTCCTCCTCGATCTCGACCGCTTCAAGGTAGTCAACGACACCATGGGCCACCCGGCCGGCGATCAGCTCCTCAAGGAAGTTGCCACCCGTCTGCGCTCCAGTAAGCGCCGTGGTGACGTGCTCGCCCGCCTCGGCGGCGACGAGTTCGCCGTCCTCGCCCTCGTCGAAAGCTCCACCGAAGCCGAGCGCCTCGCCCAGACCCTGCTGCACGGCCTCAACCGCCCCGTGCTCCTCAACGGCCAGACCCTCTGGCCCAACGCCAGCATCGGCATCGCGCTGCCCGGCGCGGTGCGTCCGGCTCCCCAGGAGCTCATGAGCATGGCCGACGTGGCGCTCTACCAGGCGAAGGCCAACGGTAAGGGCCAGTGCTTCCTCTTCGAACCGCATTCACCGCTGCCCTCCACCCACCGCCTGTCGCTGGAGTCTGACCTGCGCGAGGCCGTCGAACAGGGCCAGTTCGACATGGTCTACCAGCCGCTCGTCAATCTCGAGACGATGGGCATCGTCGGCGTCGAGGCGCTGATCCGCTGGAACCACCCCACCCTGGGTGAGCTCCGCCCCGACACCTTCCTGCCCCTGGCCGACGAGACGGGCCTCTGGCGCAGCATCAACCAGTGGGTCCTCACGGAGACCTGCACTCAGGCCAGCACCTGGCACGGCATCTTCGGCAAGGCGTTCAGCGTCGGCGTCAACCTCTCGGCCCGCCAGTTCCGCGACGTCAACTTCATCCCCGAGCTTCAGCAGGTCATGAAAAAGACCGGCGGCTCCAGCGAGTTCATCCACTTCGAAATCACCGAATCGGCCCTGATGGAAGACGAAGACGCCACGATTCGCAACCTGGACGGGCTGCGTCAGCTCGGCTTCCAGGTCGCCATCGACGACTTCGGCGTGGGTTACTCGTCGCTGAGCTACCTGCGCCGCTTCAAGGTCGACATCGTCAAGGTCGACCAGTCTTTCGTCCGCGACCGCGACCCCGAGCGCACGCTGCCAATCGTCAGGTCGGTCGTCGAGCTGGCGCGATCGCTGGGCATGACCACGACCGCCGAGGGCATCGAGACCGAAGCGCAGCTGTCGCTGATCCGCGAGGCCGGCTGCACGCTGGGTCAGGGCTTCCTGCTCTCGACGCCGATGACCGCGATCGAAGTCACGAGCATGCTGGCCGGCGGCCCGATACCGCTGCCGCAGTTCGCCGCCGCGCGCGCCGGCGTCGCAGCCCGGCTCCAGAAAGCCGGCCCGTTGAAGCACAT
>DATDOP010000380.1:0-2325 GCA_035293185.1 Dehalococcoidia bacterium
TCCTCAATCGACTTGTCGAGTTGGAAGGTCAGGAAAGGCACGCGCCGCATATCCAGCCGGTGGACCAGCTCTTTGTGCAGGTAGCCGGCGGCGGCGTTGAGCGCCTTTAGCGCGCCAGCCTGGTCCGCCGTCTCGCTCATGACGCTGACTGAGATGCGGGCGTTGTACAGGTCCGGCGTAACTTCAACCCGGGTAATCGAGATCAAGCCGTCCAGCCGCGGGTCGCGTAGGTCGCGCAGCAGCATCTCGCTGAGTTCGTGGCGGATCAGTTCGTTGACGCGTTCTATTCGTCTGGACATGGGCCGCTCCGGGCAATCTGGCCATCGGGCATCCTGGCAAGTGAGCCCTGCCCGATGGCCCTCTAGTTCGAGCGCTCTTTGTGGTAGAACTCGAAGACGTCGCCTTCCTGGATGGCGTCGAAGCCGTCCAGTTGGATACCACACTCGAAGCCGGACTGGACCTCGCGCACGTCGTCCTGGAAGCGCTTGAGGCCGCCGCAGCGAACGTCCGCGATCATTTCTCCACCGCGCATGACCTTGACCAGGTCGTTGCGGTGCAGCGCGCCGTCCAGGACCATGCAGCCTGCGATGTTGCCACGGCGGCTGATGCGGAAGATCTGACGCACCTCCGCGTGGCCGTCGACGGCGTCGGCGTAAGTGGGCTCCAGCATGCCGTGGATCGCCTTCTCCACGTCCTCGATCAGGTTGTAGATGATGCTGTATTGGCGAATATCGACCTTCTCGGACTCGGCGATGCGCTTCGCGCCAGGGTCGATCTTGGCGTTGAAGCCGATGATCACGCCCTTGGAGGCCACCGCGAGCATCACGTCAGATTCGGTGACGGTGCCTGAACCCGAGTGGATGATCTTGACGCGCACTTCCTCGTTGCTGAGGCGTTCGAGTGAATGACGGATCGGATCGATTGAGCCCTGGACGTCTGTCTTGAGGATGATGTTCAGGTCGCGCACCGTACCGCTGTGGATCTCACCGAACAGCGTGTCGAGATTCACAGGATGCGCCTCGGCAAGCAGGGCGGCGTCGTGGGCGCGCCGGCGGAATTCGACCGCGGCACGGGCGATCTTCTCGTCTTTAACCACCGTGAAGACGTCACCCGCCAGCGGTACTTCGTGCAGGCCCAGCACCTTGACCGGCAGGGATGGGCCGGCGTCCTTCACCGGCCGGGCGTGGTCATCGAACATCGCCTTGATCTTGCCGGTCGCGTCGCCGGCCACGATAACGTCGCCCAGGTGCAGCGTGCCTTTCTGGACGAGCAGCGTGGCGACTGGCCCTCGGTTGGCAGTCAGCTCGGCTTCGACAATCGCACCGACGGCGTCTCGGTCAGGATTGGCCTTAAGCTCCTGAATCTCTGCGACCAGTAGGATGATCTCCAGCAGCTTGTCGATGCCATCCTTGGTGCGCGCCGAGACTTCAACGGCCGGGACGTCCCCGCCGAGTTGCTCTACGTAAACCTCGTGCTGCGTGAGCTGCGTGAGGACCCGGTTCGGGTCGGCGCCTTCGACGTCGATCTTGTTGACGGCGATGATGATCGGCACCCCGGCGGCGCGGGCGTGGTTCAGCGCCTCGATGGTCTGGGGCATGACGCCGTCATCCGCGGCAACCACCAGCACGGCGATGTCAGTTATCTGGGCGCCGCGGGCGCGCATTGCCGTAAACGCCTCGTGGCCGGGCGTGTCGAGGAACGTGATCTTCTGGCCGTTGATCTCTACCTGGTAGGCGCCGATGTGCTGCGTGATGCCGCCGGCCTCGTGGGCGGTGACGTTGGCTTCGCGGATCGCGTCCAGGAGACTCGTTTTGCCGTGGTCGACGTGGCCGAGGATCGTGACTACGGGTGGTCTGGTGACCAGCGTGGCCGGGTCCTCCGGTTCCTCCTCGCGCACCTCGCGCGTGGAGCGTTCCACCACGATGTCGGCGACGTCAACGGAGGCCAGCTCGCTGGCCTCGAAGCCGAAGTCGCTGGCGACGATGGCAGCGGTGTCGTAGTCGATCACCTGGTTGATACTGGCCATGACGCCGTTTTTCATCAGCTCTTTGATGATCTCGACGGGGGACACGCGCAGAAGGTCCGCCAGCTCTTTGACGGTCAGGGCTCGGGGGAGCTCTACAGATCGGCCGCTATCCACTACCACTCGCTACTCGCTTTCGCATCTAACAGGCGTCTCGCCTGCAGGGTAATCCTTCGTTCTCTTCTCAGACCGTGACGGCGTCGCGCAGAGTCGTCGCGAACTCCATCAGCCTGAGCTTGTCGTCCGGCTTAAGCTTCGTCTTCAACGCCTGCTCCAGCCGCCCCTTCTTCAGCGCCTGCTCC
>DATDOP010000381.1:0-2146 GCA_035293185.1 Dehalococcoidia bacterium
CGACATTTCGCGCGTGATCGAAGGCGCGATCATCAAGCGGCGGCTGAACGGGCAGGCCTACGGCGTCGTGGTGGTGGGCGAGGGCGTCGGCGAGCGCATCGACCCGGCGGAGATCAGGGCTGCGGCCGGCGTGGACCTCTCGTATGACCCGCACGGCCATGTGTCGCTGGCCGAAATACCCCAGGCATCGATGATCAAGCAGCGCGTGCAGCGACGCTTCGCGGCTCGTGGCGAGAGGGTATCGCTGGCCGAGGTAACGTTGGGCTACGAGTTGCGCTGCGCCCAGCCGCTGCCCTTCGACATCGACTACACGCGGACGCTGGGCTGGGGCGCGGTGCGTTTTCTGATCGACGAGCCCTGGGACAAGCGACTGCTGCGCGGCGGCTTCGTGACACTCGACGGTGTTCTGCTGAAGACGTTGCCTTTCGATGATCTGAAGGACCCGGAAACGGGCCGGACGCGGATCCGGTTGGTAGACCTGGAATCAGACCACTACAAAGTGGCGCGCGAGTACATGATCAGGCTGGAGCCTGAAGACTTGGCTGACCAGACGCGTTGCGCCGGCCTGGCGGAAGCCGCGGCGATGAGCGTGGAGGAGTTCCGGGCGGAATACTCCCAGCTCTGGCCGGCGCAGGGCGCGATCGTCTAGGCGCGGGCTCCCGGCTCGCGCCTCCGGCCCTGCCGGCCACGGTCGATGACGTAGGCGACAGAGCGCGTGTAATCGCAGCGCGGGCAGCGCAGGCGCTGTTCAGCTTCAGCAAGCGCTGCCTGAGGCAGGCAATCGCCGAAGCACTCGTATTCGTGCACCAGGGCTGTCTCGCACCTGGGGCAGGTAGCGCCGCCCGCGTATTTCAGCATCGTCCCGGCCTCCCGTCTCCCTCCAATAGCACTCGGCTCAGAATGACAGACCTTGAATTGCAGCCTGATTAGCCCTCCGGCAACGGTAGGTGACAGAAGGCTCGCAGAAACGCCTGCCAGATTCAGCAAGGCAGGGGGTTTTCTAAGGCCGCGGGGGTCGGCATACTTGGCGGCACAGACGCGCCCGAGTTCACAAGGAGAAGTCATGAAGACACGCGCCGCCGTACACGTCGAGCACGGCAAGCCGATGGTGATCGACGAAATCGAGCTGCCGGACCCCGGCGATAACTTCGTCATCGTCAAGCAGTTCGCCAGCGGCGTGTGCCACTCCCAGCTACACCAGCTGCACAACCCGAACCAGCGCGTGCCGATCGTCATCGGCCACGAGTCGACCGGCGTCGTGACGGCGAAGGGGCGCAACGTGACGCACGTCAAGGAAGGCGACCACGTAATGACCACCTGGCTGCCGCGCGGCGCGCACGAAGGCTACCGGGATGCGGAGCCCACCGTGGTCAAGTTCCGCGGCCAGGAGATGCGCCAGGGCGTGTTCACCAGCGTCTTCACCTGGGCCGAGGACGTGATCGTCGACTCCGAGTACGTGGTGCCGATGGACAAAGACGTCGCGACCGACGTGACGTGCATCATCGGCTGCGCGGTGATGACGGGCTGCGGCGCGGCGATCAACACGGCGAAGGTGCGCCCCGGCGATTCCGTGGCCGTCTTTGGGGTCGGCGGCGTCGGGTTGTGCATCGTGCAGGCGGCCGCGAACCTCAGCGCCAGCCCGATCATCGTCGTCGACCTCTCGGACGAGAAGCTGGAGTTCGCGAAGCAGTTCGGCGCGACCATCGGCATCAACGCGCGCACCGAGGACCCGATCGCGAGGATCAAGGAGATCACCGGCGGCGGCGCCGACTTCGCCTTCGACGCGATCGGCGCGAAGGTCACGATGGAGCAGATCCTGCAGTGCGTGCGTGACGGCATCTTCGGCTACAGCGAGGGCGGCACCGCGATGCTGGTGGGTGTGCCGCAGACCACGGCTGAGCTGCAGATGGGCCAGATCTTCCGCGGCGCCAAGATCTACCGTGGCACCGTCGGCGGCACCGGCCGGCCGGACCGCGACTTTCCCTTGTATGTCCGCTGGTACAAGGAAGGCAAGCTGCCGCTGGACAAGCTGGTGAGCCGCCGCTACAAGCTGGAGGAGATCAATCAGGCCGTCGCTGACCTGGAGCAGGGCAAGATCGCCGGCCGGGCGATCCTGACGTTCTAGGGAATCAGAGGTTGAGACTCG
>DATDOP010000382.1:0-8132 GCA_035293185.1 Dehalococcoidia bacterium
CGGCACGTCCAACTTCAAGGGCTCGCGCAAAAGCACGCCTTTCGCCGCACAGATGGCGGCTGAGGGTGCGGCACGCCGGGCGATGGAGCATGGCTTGCGTCAGGTAGAGGTCTTCGTCAAGGGGCCGGGCTCCGGCCGCGAGGCGGCGATCCGGTCGCTGCAGGCCGCAGGGCTGACCGTTCTGAGCATTCGCGACGTTACACCGATACCGCACAACGGCTGCCGCCCGCCCAAGCGCCGCCGAGTCTAGGAGCAGGTTTTCTATGGCCCGATACACAGGCCCCGTTTGCCGCCTTTGCCGCCGTTACGGCGAGAAGCTCTACTTGAAGGGCGACCGCTGTTTTGGCCCCAAGTGCGCGTTCAACAAACGCCCCACTCCGCCCGGAGGCGCCGGTCAGCGACGCCGTAAGGTCTCTGACCGCGGCCTGCAGCTGCGCGAAAAGCAGCGCGCCCGCGTCTTCTACGGCTTGCTGGAACGACAGTTCCGCGGCTACTACAACGAGGCGCTGCGCAAGACGGGTGTCACCGGCGACGCGCTGATCAAGTCGCTGGAGTCGCGCCTGGACAACATCGTCTACCGGCTGGGGTTTGCGGATTCGCGCAAGCAGGCGCGGCAGGTGGTACGCCACGGCCACATCAGCCTCAACGACCGCAAGACGGACATCCCTTCGGCGCAGGTCAAGGTCGGTGATACGGTCGGATTCACCAGCCGAGGCGCCAAGACGGAGTATGCCAAGATCGTCCAGGAGACGCTGCGCTCCAAGACTCAGCCGACGTGGCTGACCGTGGACATGGCGGCGATGCGAGGTAGGGTCATCGCGGAGCCAACATTGGAGGGGGCCGAGGCCTTCTTCGACCCCAACGTAATCGTGGAGTACTACTCCCGTTAGACTTGAGGTTTCGACCCGTAACATGCCGGGACGAAACAGGCAGGTGTTCCCGCCGGCGAGGATTCGCCGCTGTCCTGCCGCAGGAGGTGCTTTCTGGTGACGATGGTTGCTTATGAGAATGAAGAGCGACCTGAGCTGACCCTCGAGGAAGAAGAGGCGGACGAAACCTTCGGCCGCATCGTGGCCGAACCGCTCGAGGCCGGTTTTGGCGTTACTATCGGTAACGCTTTGCGACGCACGCTGCTCAGCGCCCTGCCCGGCACGTCGATTACCGCCGTGCGGATCGAGGGCGTGGAGCACGAGTTCACGACGGTGCCCAACATGAAAGAGGACATCGTCGAGTTCTTGCTCAACGTCAAAGACATTCGCATCCGGTCCCTGACCGACAGGCCGGGCAAGATGTACCTGGAGGCGTCCGGCGACGGCGTGGTGACGGCCGCGCAGATCGAGCAGACGGCCGACTACGAAATCGTCAACCCGGACCTCCACCTGGCGACGCTGGAGTCGAGCAAGGCGCGTCTGTCTGTCGAGTTTACGGTGGAGCAGGGGCGCGGCTACGTGCCGGCCGGCACCGCCGACGGCCTGGCGATCGGTGTTATACCGGTCGACGCGATCTTCTCGCCGGTACGACGGGTCAACTACCGCGTCGAGCACACGCGCGTCGGGCAGGTGACGAACTTCGACCGGCTGGTGCTCGAGGTGTGGACCGACGGCACGATTACGGCCAGCGACGCTGTCAGCCACGCCGCCGAGGTGCTGGCCGAGCAGTTCGGCATCTTCTCGCGCCTCGGCCGGCCGCAGCCGACAACGGTGAGCCGCGGCCTCGGTTCCGGCTCCGCGCTGGCGCCGGACCGCTACAACACGCCGATCGAAGACCTCAACCTCTCGGTGCGCGCCTACAACTGCCTGAAGCGCAGCGGCCTGATGACCGTGGGCGCGGTCCTGGAGAAGAACGAAGAAGAGCTGCTGGCCCTGCGCAACTTTGGGCGCAAGTCCTACGACGAGCTGCGCGACAAGCTGATCAGCATGAGCTTCCTCTCCGAAGACGACGTGCACTTCGGCGGCGGTGGCGGCGATAGCGGCGGCCTGCGCTCACTGGTCGACGACGATGACGATGACGAAGAGCTGGGCCCGGTTGCCAAGGCTCTGCTGGAAGCGCTGAAGGAGTCCGGCAAGGAAGGTCTGCTGGCCGGCGAAGACGAGGATGAACAATGAGACATGCCGTCCTGAGCCGCAGGTTTGACCGGCCCACCAGCCACCGTCTGGCGATGTTCCGCAACCTGGTCACCGACCTGCTGCGGTACGAACAGATCAAGACGACCGAAGCCAAGGCGAAGGCTGTACGGGGCCAGGCCGAAAAGATGATTACGCTGGGCAAGGCCGGCACGCTGGCCGCCCGCCGGCAGGCGCTGGCCTACGTCTACGACAAAGACGTCGTCGGCAAGTTGTTCGATGAGCTGGCCGACCGTTACGCGAGCCGTCCCGGCGGCTACACGCGGATCATCAAGATGGGCCCCAGGCTGGGCGACGGCGCGCCGCAGGTCATCCTGGAGCTGATCGACTAGCAGGCATGTCATCGCAGATTGAAGACGCGGCGTCCGCGGACAGCGGCCGTCGCGTTGCTGTCCTCATCGAGTATGACGGCTCGGGTTTAGCGGGATCGCAGCTGCAAAGCAACGCGGTCACGGTGCAGGGCGTCCTCGAAGCGGCGATCCTCAAGGCCACGGAGTCGGCTGCCCGCGTGTCGTTCGCTGGCCGCACAGATGCCGGCGTGCACGCCCGAGGCCAGGTCGCGTCCTTTGTGACGCCCAGCATGCTGGACCCCGAGACGCTGCAGCGCGCGCTCAACGCCTGGTTGCCGGAAGGCGTCACGATCCGCGAGGTTGCGGACGTGGCGACGGACTTCGATCCCCGCCGCGACGCGCGCCGCAGGCACTACCGCTACCTGATCGACAACCGCAGCGCCCGGCCGGCGCTCGAGCGCGGGCGGGCGTGGCATGTCGCTGGTAGCCTGGACGTCGCGACGATGGCCGACGCGGCGCAAAGGCTCGTCGGACAGCACGACTTCGCGCCGTTCGCATCGCGACTAGGCGACGAGGCGGCCAGCACGGTGCGGGAGCTGTACTGCTTCTCGGTGAACCGGCGAAGCGGCTCGATCCTCCTCGACGTGGAGGCGAACGCGTTTCTGCCGCATCAGGTGCGGCGCATGACCGGGGCGCTGGTGGAGGTAGGCCGAGGGAAGCTGAGTCCGGAAGAGTACGCCGCATTGCTGGCCGGGCCGCCCGCGAGCGCGGGTCCGGCAGCGCCGCCACACGGCCTCTACCTGATGGGCATCGAGTATTCAGAGCCCGTGTTCTGCGCGCTGGATTCAGAGGAGGGAGTCTGCTAGACTCAACCTCCGTGAAAACATTTACCCTGAGCGCCAAAGAAATCGACAAGCGCTGGCGCGTCGTAGACGCCGACGGCGTTGCGCTGGGCCGCCTTGCGACAGAAGTCGCGATTGCGCTGCGCGGCAAAGACAAGCCTACCTTCTCGCCCCATCTCGACATGGGCGACTTCGTCATCGTTACCAACGCGTCGAAGGTGAAGCTGACGGGGCAGAAGGAAACCCAGAAGTTGTACCGGCACCACACGGGCTACCTGGGCGGCCTCAAGCAGGTCCGCCTGGACGACCAGCTGACCAGGCACCCGGACCGCGTGATCCGCGCTGCTGTCTGGGGCATGCTGCCCAAGGGGCGCCTGGGCCGGGCGCAGATCCGGCACCTGAAGGTCTACGCCGGACCGGACCACCCGCACGAGGCGCAGGTGCGCGCCGGACAAGGCAAGAAGAGCCAACAGGAGGCCGTCTAGTTGACCACGCAGCAGTATTTCGCGGGCACCGGCCGTCGCAAGACGTCCGTGGCGCGCGTGCGCATCTACCCCGGCGCCCAGGAAATCGTGGTCAACGGCCGCACCCTTGAGGACGCGCTGCCACGCATCAACCTCCAGGAGCTGGCGATGCGACCGCTGACGGCGCTGGGCCAGACCGGCAAGTTCGGCGTGCAGGCGAAAGTGGAAGGCGGCGGCATCAGCGGCTGGGCGGGGGCGATCTCGCACGGCATTGCTCGGGCGCTCGTTCAGTTTGACGAGACGCTCAAGCCGCAGCTGCGGCGCCACGGCCTGCTGACCCGCGACTCACGCATGAAGGAGCGCAAGAAGTACGGACTGAAACGCGCCCGCAAGGCCGCTCAGTACACCAAGCGATAGAAACCGCTTTCAGACATAACGAGTGACGCTTGGCCACGTGCCAGGCGTTACTTTTATGCGGGACAGATTCTCGGGCGGGCAGGCTAGCCAGAGGGTGGATAATCGGCGAGATGGCTAACGGCTTCGTTCCCAAGTTCGACACCTCCACCTTCAGCAACGCGCCCTACGTGCGCCGCGTGCAGAAGCCCTGGGGCTGGGAGTTGGTCTGGACGCCGCGCGATCTGCCCTACGTGGGCAAGCTGCTGCACGTCACCGCCGGCCACCGCATGTCGCTGCAGGTGCACGAGAACAAACTGGAGAGCTGGCTGCTGATCTCGGGTCGGGCCAAAGTGACCTGGGAGAACGCGGACGGCGAGATGGAAGAGTGCGAGCTGGAGAGCGGCCGCGGCTACTCGTGCTCCAGCGGGCAGAAGCACCGCCTGGCCGGTATCACAGATTGCGACCTGATCGAGGTTTCGACGCCGGAGGTGGGGATGACCTGGCGCCTGGAAGACGACTACGGCCGTTCCCACGAATCGCCGGCCCAACGCGAGAACGAGCGCTAGAAACCAGCGATTGAGGTCGAGGGGCACAGCGTCACTAAGCGTAGTCCCGCCTCGCGCGGACGCCCTCTGGCTCACGGTGGCGTGGAGAACTAGACGCCGGCGAGCTCCCGTCCCGCTTCGAGGACGGGTTTGACCCAGGCCGGGTCCGTCATCTCTGTGTAGATGCGCAGCAGGGGCTCCGTGCCGGACGGGCGTACGAGCAACCAGCCGCCGTCGAGCTCGAAGCGGTAGCCGTCGATTGAGTCCTGCTTGAGCACGCGCCGTCCGCCGAGGACGTCGGGCTTCGCAGCTGCGACCTTGGCGATGGCGCTTTCGCGCTGGCCGGCGACGAGGTGCGCGTCGATGCGGTCGTAGAAGTGCTGGCCGACCTTCGAGAACAGTTCCTGCACCAGCTGCGAAGGCGTCTTGCCGGAGCGTGCCAGCAGGTCGAGCATGAGCAGGCCGCCGTAAGCGCCGTCGCGTTCCGGCAGGTGCTGCGCAAAGGCGTAACCGCCGCTTTCCTCGCCGGCCGTCATGGCGCCGGTCTCCATCATCTTCGGGCCCAGGTACTTGAAGCCCACCGGCGTCTCGTAAACGGGCACGCCGTAGAGCTCACCCAGCTTGTCGATCATGCGCGTGCTGGTCAGCGAGCGGATGATCGGCGCGCGCAGGCCACGGTACTCCAGCAGGTAGAGGCAGAGCAGGGCGTACGTCTGGTGCTGGTCGACGAAGTGGCCGTTTTCGTCCACGACGCCGAGGCGGTCGGCGTCGCCGTCGGTGGCGAGGCCGATGTCCGCACCGGAGTCGATCACGGTCTGCATGAGGCCGGAGAGATTGCGCGCGATCGGTTCGGGCGCGGCCATGCCGGGGAAGATCGGGTTGCGTTCGGCGCGCAATTCCTGGACGTGCGTGGTACCGCCGGCCAGCAGCCGCGCGAGGACGCCGGCTCCGGTGGCGTGCATGGCGTCGAAGACCACGTGGACGCCGGTAGAGCGCAGACGGTTGAGGTCGACGAGGCCGGCGACGTGGGCGTCGTAGGCGGGGCGCGGGTCGAAGCGCTCGATCAGGCCCTGCTGCACGCCGGCGTCGAACGCCACGCGCTTCGGCTCACCCGCGGCGCGGCCGGTCTCGATTGCCGCCTCGAGGGCGTCGACGACCTCCTGGGATGCGCTGCCGCCGTACTCGGGCTTGTACTTGAAGCCGTTGTAGGTGCCGGGGTTGTGCGAGGCGGTGATCACGATGGCACCGCCGGCCTTCTTGTCGAGGACTGCGTGGCAGGCGACGGGAGTGGCAGCGGCGGAGTCGAAAATATAGGTTTTGATGCCGTGGGCGGCGACGACCTCGGCGCTGGCGGCGGCGAAGTTCTCCGAGCCGAAGCGCGTGTCGAAGCCGATCACGAGGCCGCGACCGGCGAGACCGGCGCCTTCGAGGTAGCGCGCCACGCCCTCAGCGCAGTCGCGCACGTTCTCGAAGGTGTAGTCCTCGGCGATGATCGCTCGCCAGCCGTCCGTGCCGAAGCGAATTGGTGTCCTGGTCATGCGGGGTGTGCTCCTTAGCCTGCGACTTCGTCGGGCTCTAGTCTAGCGCCGGCGGCGAGCCTGACGCCGCGTTTGACGCGGGCGCCGTTGGCCAGAACGGCGCCTTCGACCACGGCATCGTCGCCGATCCAGCAGCCGGCGCCGATGATGCTGTCTCGGACGGTCGCGCCGGAACCGATTCTGACGTCTGACCAGAGCACCGAGCGTTCGATGGCCGCATGGTCGCGCACGGCGCAGTTGTCGCCGAGCACGGACGGGCCAGTGACCCTGACAAGGCCGCCGATACGGCAGTTGCGGCCGAGGACGACGTTCGCGTCCAACGTGGCGTCGGGCCAGACCTCGCTGCCTGCGCCGATGCGGGCGCCGTCAGTCGCGCCCTCGGGTAGCCAGCCGTCGAGTCTGCCGTTGAGAATGTCGTAATGCAGGTTGAGGTAGCGCTCCGAGGTGCCAACGTCCATCCAGTAGGCGCCCGACGGGAAGCCCTGGACGAGGAAGCCATCAGCGATCAGCGATGGGAAGACGAGGCGCTCGAGCGAGCCGTCCATCTTCTCGTCCGGGATATGCTTGAGGACCTCGGGCTCGAAAATCCAGGTGCCGGCGTTAGCCCAGGAGCTGGGCGCGTCTCCACGAGCCGGTTTTTCGACGAAGCGGGTGATCCGGTCGTCCTTGCCGAGCTCCGCGACACCGTAGGCGCTCGGGTCCTCGACGAATGAGAGCGAGATGCTGAGCGTGGCGCCGCGCTCGCGATGACGCGCCGCCATCGCCGTCAGGTCGAGGTCGGTGATGATGTCGCCGTTGCAAACGAAGAACGGCCCGTCGAAACCGAGGGACGCCTGCTTCACCGCGAGACCGGAGCCCAGCGGCTCCGTCTCGTAGCAGTAGCTGAGGCTTACGCCGAGCTGCGCTCCATCGCCGAGCGACGCCTCGATGCGGCGCTCGCTGGCCGCGGCGGCCATCACGACCTCGTCGACGCCGTGACGCTGCAGGTTGGCGATGACGCGGGAGATCAGGGGCTGGTTGAGGACCGGGATCAGGGGCTTCGGTACGGCGTAGGTCAGGGGCCGGAGCCTGGTTCCACCGCCTCCGACCAGAATGACCGCCTTCATCGATACTAGAGCTCGATGACCTCGGTGTGCGACGCGTCCGCGCGGTGACGGGCGATGAGCCGGCGCAGGAAGGGGATGGGTGTGTGAACGCTGCGGCGTGTCGCCATCGCTTCGACGAGACGGCCGGCTTCCTTGAAGCCGAGCTGCTCGTAGATGTGACGCGCCGTGCGGTTCGCCGGGTCGACGTTGAGGACGATCAGGTCGCAGGCCTCGAGGAGATTGGCCGCGACCGCTGCCGTGACCGCCGTGCCGAGTCCGTGACCACGAAAGTCAGGATGGGTGTAGACGTTGCCGATGACACCGACGCCTTCGCGGCGCGAGTAGATGTGGGTGCCCGCGGCCGAGACGAGCCGTGAGCGGTGGAAGGCGCCGAAGTAGATGCCCTCGACGATCTGGCTGCCGAGATGCCGCGTGCCCTCGTCCTGATAGAGACGGTTGAGCTCATCTGCGTCTGCCATCGTCAGGCGGCGCACCTCCGTGTGGGTGGCGGGCGGCGCGAAGGCCCCGCGTTCCAGCTGCATGCGCAGCATTGTCTGCGGGCGCCAGAGGTTGTGCGTTACCAGCACGGCGTCGGTCTGAGCCGGCTCGCAGGTGAGGAAGGCCTGGCGCGGTCCGGGATGCAGCTCCAGCAAGCGTCCGACGAGGGCCGGGTCACCGAGCATGAGCGTGGAGGGCCCGAGGCCGCCACGGGCGTGCATCACCAGGCCATGGCGGTCGCCGGCGGTGATTTCGTAGAACTCTGCGAGATGGAAAACGCGCGGGTCCAGGTAAGCCAGCGCGTACGCCGAATAGGGCCCAGCAGCCTCCAAAAGGGTGCGAGCGGTCTCC
>DATDOP010000383.1:0-2687 GCA_035293185.1 Dehalococcoidia bacterium
CCTTTGAATCGACCTTATTCAACAACCTGGTACTCGTCCTGGATGCCTTCTTCGTGCACAGGCTCAGGACGGTTGAAGGCAAGGACGGCAATCCTCTGAACGAAGTCCGGGTCATCTGCAATTCACTGCTGAACAACCGCAACGTGATGACCGCGGATGAGTCGATCAAGCTGTCTCCGGAAAAATCGGTCTTGCAGTATCAGTTCGGGGAGGCAATCAAGCTCAACGAAGCAGCCTTCATCCTGATCTTCCAGGCCTTCTTTACCGAAATTGAGAGGAAGTTCGTCTGACCGGCGGGCGCCCTAAGCCAGCACCCGGTTGATCTTCGCCGCCATGATGAAGTCGTTCAGCGACAGCCCGCCGATCGAGTGCGTCGAAAGGTCCAGCACCAGGTTGCGATAGCCGTGGATGCGGACGTCCGGGTGGTGCTGCTCCTCCTCCGCCAGCGCCGCAACCTTGTTCACCACCTCAACCGCCGTCACAAAGTCCGCCAGCCGCTGCGCAAGCTGCAAAGCCTGGCCATCGGAGCCCGTGAGCGGCCGCGTGCGGGAGATCGACCTCTCACTCGCGGGGAGCAGCTGCCAGCCCGGCACCAGCGGCAGCAGCTTCTCGACCACGGCCGGCGCCAGGGTCGGCGTCCCCTTGGGGTATTCGACGCAGTGCAGGCTCAGCAGGTCGTCCAGGTTCTCGGCAGTCACGCGCCACCTCCCGGGTTAATGCCGCCATGCTACCAGCCACACGCCAGGCGCAACGCTGCTCCGCGCCCCTCCGATCCATCGCGTCCCAACAATGCCCACCTCGAACCCGACACTAAACGCCTCAGGCGCCGCCTTTAGCGGGGTTTGGGGCAGAGCCCCATCTCCAACACAAAAAGACCGCGCCCCTCTCCCAGGTCGCGGCCCTTCTGCTCAAGCTCCCTAGCCCAGGAGCGTCTACACGGAACCGTTGGCGTAGCACCTACCGAACGCCCGAGCGTGCGCCTTCAGCGGGGGCATGGGGGTGTCCCCCATCTTTCAATGCCGCGCCTTCAGCGGGGGTTGGGGCAGAGCCCCATCTTTCAATCTAACTAACTACCGCCGCCACCGCCGCCCGCGGCCTCCGGGGCCGGTCCGCCGGTCTTGCCCTCGATGCCGATGCGCGGCAGCCAGCTCAGCACCGGCGGCAGGTACCAGTTCCACGCCCCCAGCAGCTTCATCGACGACGGCACCAGGATTGACCGGATGATCGTCGCGTCGATCAGCACCGCAACGCCCAGGCCGAAGCCCGTCTGCTGCAGCATCACCAGGTCGCCCATCGCGAAGCCGCCGAATACCGCGACCATGATCAACGCCGCGCCCGTGATCAGACGGCCCGTCGTGCGCAGCCCGTAGGCCACGGCGTCGGTGTTGTCGCCGGTCACGTCGTAGCGCTCGCGGATCCGGCTGAGCAGGAACACGTGGTAGTCCATCGACAGCCCGAACAGCACCGAGAACAGGAACAGCGGCAGCCAGAACTCCACCGTGTCCACCTGCTGGAAGCCCAGCACGTCGGCGCCGAAGCCCTTCTGCGACACCAGCACGATCAGCCCGTACGCCGCGCCCACCGACAGCAGGTTCATCACGATCGCCTTCGCCGGCACGACGATCGACCGGAAGACCAGCATCAGCAGCACGAAGCTCAGGCCCAGCACGAAGGCGAACACGTACGGCGTGTACGTGGACGTCACGTTGATCGAATCGAGGTTGACCGCCGTCAATCCCGTCACGTAAACGTTGGCCGGCACGTCGCCGAACGCCTGCGGCACGTAGTCCTCGCGCAGCCGCTCGATCGCCCGGTTCGCCTCGTCCAGGTACGGGTCAACCGCCATCTGCACCGAGAGCAGGCCGACCGTGCCGTCGGCATTCGTCTCGTACGTCGCGGCGCCGAAGACGCTGTCCTGCGCCAGGATTCCCTTCAGCTTCTCGACAGCCCCGGCAACGGCCGGCGACTTCGCGTCGCGGTCGATCACGATCTCCGCCGGCGCAACCTCGCCGCCATCGAAATCAGCCTCCAGGCGCTCGAAGCCCTGCTTGGAGCGGAAGCTGTCCGGGAACGTGCTCACGCCCGCCGAACCGGTGTTGATGTCGAAGTAAGGGATCGTCGCCGCCACCAGGATCGCCGTCACGCTGACCACGCCGATCACGGGGTGCTTCATCACCGTGCTCGCCACCTTGTCCCAGAAGCCGCCGGGACGCGACTCGTCGAACTCGTCCTGGATCTTCTGGATGAACGGCAGCCGTAAACGGTTGACTTTGTCGCCCAGCAGCCGCATCAGCGCCGGCAGCAGCGTCAACGAAGCCAGGATGGCAAACGACACGACGAGGATGGCGCCCGCTGCCAGGCTCTTGTAGATCGTCGACGGGATGATCAGCATGCCCATCAGCGCGATGATCACGGTCAAGCCGCTGAATAGCACCGCCCGGCCCGCAGTCGCGGACGCGACGTCGACGGCGTCGAGCACGCTGCGGCCGCGGCCGCGCTCCTCGCGGAAGCGCGACAGCACGAACAGCGTGTAGTCGATGCCGACTGCCAGGCCCATCATCGAGATCATGTTGGTCACGAAGAAGCTGAACTCGAAGCCCTGCCCCAGCAGCGCCGTCATGCCCAGCGCCAGGACGATCGAGACGATCGCCAGGACCAGCGGCACCAGCGCCGAAACCACCGTGCCC
>DATDOP010000384.1:0-4111 GCA_035293185.1 Dehalococcoidia bacterium
CCGGCCATAGTCTGCAATTGAGCGCCGTGTCACAAACAACTGGCTTTCAGAAGCTCTGCATCGTCACCTGCGTGGTCATCTTTGGCCTGATCGTCCTCGGCGGCGTGGTGCGCGCGACCGACTCCGGCCTTGGCTGCCCGGACTGGCCGACCTGTCACGGCAGCGTGATCCCGAAATGGGAGAAACACACGCTGATCGAGTATTCGCACCGCCTGACGGCGTCGATCGCCGGGTTCCTGGTACTGAGCATCGCGATCTGGGCCGTGCGCTCGTATCGGCGGGTGCCAGCGATCCTCTACCCGTCGCTGATCGTCCTCGGCCTGATCGTTGTGCAGGCGGGACTGGGCGGGGCGGCGGTGCTCAATGACCTGCCACCAGAGATCGTCGCCGTGCACCTCGGCATGGCGCTGACGATCCTGACGCTGCTGGCACTGATCACGGCGACGTCCTTTGCGATCGAACGCGGGGTTGAACGTCCCGTGGTGTCCGCGCCGCTGAGGCGCGCGGCCGTGGGCGCGGCCGTCGGGACATTCGTGCTGGCGCTCGTTGGCTCTTACGTCTCCGGCGCGGGGTACGGCCTGGCCTGCAGCGGCTGGCCGTTGTGCAACAGCGAGGTGATCCCCAGCGCAGACTCAGCTTCCGTGCAGGTGCACTTCTTGCACCGGTTCCTCGCGTTAGTGGTCGGGCTCACGCTTGTGGCTCTAGTCTGGTTCGCCGTGCGGGAACGCAAGCGCACGCCGCTGGCCGCGACGTTCGCGTTGGCGGCGCTGGGCGTGTACTGCGTCCAGGCGCTGATCGGCGCGGCGAACATCTGGACCGACCTGGCGGACGAGGTCACGGCGGCGCACCTGGCCTTCGCGACGCTGCTGTGGCTGACGCTCGCCCTGCTGAACATCGAAGCGCACCGCATCTACGAGTGGCTGCCGCGCACGTCCGGCCAAGCGCGGCGCGGCGACCTTGCTGCCGGGGTGACGCGATGACGGCGCCGGCGCGGACGCTGCCCGCGGTCGAACGCCGGGCGCTGAACGGCTGGCGCGAGACCGCCGCGGCCTACTTCGCGCTGACCAAGCCGCGGATCATCGAGCTGCTGCTGGTCACGACCTTCCCGGCGATGGTCGTCGCCGCCGACGGCATACCGAACCTCTGGCTCGTCCTGGCGACGCTGGTGGGCGGCTCGCTGGCGGCCGGCGGGGCGAACACGATCAACTGCTACCTCGACCGCGACATCGACGCGATCATGCGCCGCACGCACAGCCGGCCGATCCCCGCCGGGCTGATCGCGCCGGAACGCGCCCTGGCCTTCGGCATCGCGCTCAGCGTGATCTCGTTCGTTTTCCTGACGCTGACCGTGAACCTGCTCACGGCGGCGCTTGCGGTCAGCGCGATCGGCTTCTACGTGTTCATCTACACGCTGTGGCTGAAGCGCAGCACGGTGGAGAACATCGTGATCGGCGGCGCCGCGGGGGCCGTGCCGCCGCTGTGCGGGTGGGCGGCGGTGACGAACAGCCTGGACGCCGCGCCGCTGCTGATGTTCGCGATCGTCTTTTTGTGGACGCCGCCGCACTTCTGGGCGCTGGCGATCACCTACACGCAGGACTATGCCGACGCCAACGTACCGATGCTGCCCGTGACCCATGGCGCCGTGGAAGCGCGACGCCGCAGCCTGGTCTACGCCGTGGTCACGGTCGGGATCTCGTTGACGCTGTTTCTTACCGGTGACGTCGGCGCCATCTACCTGGCGATCGCCGGGGTTTCAGGGGCCGTCTTCCTGTGGCTGGCCTGGATGCAGATCCGCCTCGCGACCGTGCGTGCTGCGATGACGCTGTTCCGCTACTCGACGTCCTACCTGGCGATTATCTTCATGGCGATGGTCGCCGACCGCCTCGTCCTCTAGAGGGAAGGAGACCTCAATGCTCAAACCCAGCATCAACCTCAAGCTCGGCGTGCCGTTGCTTGTCGTGGCGTTCATCGTGTCCTTCCTGGCGCTCTACGGCGGGGCGCTGCTCGTGGACAGGGAGGAGACGGCGGCGAGCGATGGGGGTGGCGGTCCGAACGAGGGCGAACCGACCAACGTGACGATCGTGGCCCAGAACCTCAAATTCGACAAAGACTCGATCACGGCCAACGCGGGCCTCGAAGTGACGGTCACGCTGGACAACCGGGATGCGGGCGTGCTGCACAACGTCGCCTTCTACACGAACCGCAGCGCGAGCTCGAAGATCTTTGGCGGCGGCATCATCACGGGCCCGGCGACCGAAAAGTTCAGCTTCCCCGCGCCCGCAGCCGGCAGCTACTTCTTCCGCTGCGACGTCCACCCGGACACGATGACGGGCGCCTTTATAGTCCGCTAAAGGCCTTGAGCGGTAGCCGCGCAGGACACATGAGCATGGGAGCGCTGCGGCCAACCACCGCGACAGGCGCCGGCGGACGGGCGGAGCGATGGTGTGGTTGGCTGGATTCCTCCTGGCGTCGGAATGACAAGGGGGGAGATGCGGCGTGCGTTTGAGGTGTGGCGCAGCACCCTCACCCCCTAGCGCTCTTCGACGTGGCTCAGGACATGCTCTCCCCAGGGGCGAGGGGACACTCCTCTCGGTGGGAGGGGGACGAGGAGGGCGTGAGAACGCGCCGAGAATGGGAGGCTGCTCAGGCAGCCTGGTTGTCGCGCTTCTCCGCCTTGCGACGGGTCGTGGTTTTCGCTTGCCCGACCGGCAGCTGGGTCACGTTGGAGGTGTCCTCGAGAAACACCGGGCCCTGGCAGCGCTCGCAGCGCAGGCGGGCGCCGGGCTGCACCCTGGGGCCCGTATAGCCCGGCCGCGGCACGAAGTTGGTGATGCGCAGCGGTTCGTGCTTGCGGCCGACGATCTGCCCGCTGATATGACCGCAGTAATAGCACTTCACGTCCGCTACGACCCTGCCTGCAAGGACCTCAGATGCCATGTTTGCCTCCACGGGCGCTGAAATGCTGATGTGTTCAAGTGAGAGTCTCGGCAGCGCAACGGGAGTTTTCAGAGGTCGAAGGCGGAAAACGCCAGGAATCAGGGTTTTACCTACGCGAGGCGCTTTATTGCAACCGGTTAATAGGCCGCATGACCACTTGCTAGCAGCGCGATGAAAGGCGATGCTATACTCGCTCGGCTTCAGAAGTCAGCTCGCGGGACGCACCAATAACCCTGGTCAGCCAGGGTGTTTTACTACACCAGGGGAGAGGGAGGACACCGGCTATGGATGCAGGCCTTGCCCGGGGTCTCAAAGACGTGGTCCTCGACACCACAGAGTCGAGCTTCATCGACGGCGAAGAGGGCATTCTCCTCTACCGTGGCTACACCATCCATGACCTGGCGCAGAATTCGAACTTCGAAGAAGTCTGCTACCTGCTGCTGCACGGCGCGCTGCCCAAGCAAGACCAGCTCGACCAGTTCCGCGGGCGGCTGATCGCTAACCGCACGCTGGCACCGCAGGTCATCGACGTGATCCGCCTGGTCAAGAAGGCGCACCCGATGGACGTCCTGCGCACCGCCGCATCCGCGCTGGCCGCGTTCGACCCCGACGTGGACGACAACTCCCGCGACGCGAACATCCGCAAGTCGGAGCGTCTCACCGCCCAGATCGCGACTATCGTGGCGGCGCACCACCGGATCCGGCAGGGCGAGGAGCCGGTGGCCCCACGCAAAGACCTGAATCACGCCGCGAACTTCCTTTACATGTTGGAGGACAAGGAGCCAAGCCAGGAGGCCGTCGAGGCGATGGACCTCGATTTTCTGCTGCACGCCGAGCACGGCGCGAACGCCTCGGCCTTCGCTGCGCGGGTCACGGCATCGACCCTCTCCGACATGCACTCGTCGATCGTGACGGCGATCGGCACGCTGAAGGGCCCGCTGCACGGCGGCGCTGCCGAAGCCGTGCAGAAGATGACGTCGGAGATCGGCGACCCGAGCCGCGCCGACGCGTACATCAAGCAGAAGCTGGCGAACAAAGAGCGGATCATGGGCTTCGGACACCGCGTCTACCGCGCGGAGGACCCGCGGGCGCGGCATATGCGCGAGGTGTCGAAGGTGCTGGGCGAGAAGCTGGGCCACAGCGAGTGGTATCAGATCCTCAACCAGGTCGAGAA
>DATDOP010000385.1:0-5407 GCA_035293185.1 Dehalococcoidia bacterium
CTTCGCCAGCGTCTTCTCCAGCACTGCCCGCCGGTCGCTGAACGGCGCCGTGCGCAGGTCCTCGTCGCCCAGCGCCAGCAGGTCGAACGCCACGAACGACGCCGGCGTCTGCGCAGCCAGCATCCGCACCCGCGACTCCGCCGGATGGATGCGCAGTTGCAGCGCCTCGAAGTCCAGCGCCTCGTCGCGGGCGATCACGATTTCGCCGTCCAGGATCACCGGGCCCGGCAGCACTGCCGGCAACGACGCCTCCAGCTCCGGGAAGTAGCGTCCGAGAGGCTTCAGGTCGCGGCTCTGCAGATACAGGGACGCGCCGTCGTAGAAGACCAGCGCCCGGAAGCCGTCCCACTTCGGTTCATACAGCCAGGCGTCGCCGGTCGGGATCTCGCCGGCAGCTTTCGCCAGCATGTGCGGCAGCGGCGGCTGAAACGGCAGATTGAGGTGCGTTCGATTCGTCAATGACCTACAAACCGCGGCGATCCTAACATGTGGCCGGTGGCTAATTTCTGCGCTACGCCTTCAGCCTATAATTCAAAGCGTGACCTATAGGCGTTGAGCACAGGAATCGAGAGGTCCCTGAGCAAAGCGTCCTCGCCGCGTGAAGGCATCGAAGGCTCGGAGCGCCCCTCGTCGGCGGGGCATGGGGTGTCCCCATCATCCAGGCGCTGGGGACAGGCATCGAAGGCTCCAAAGCGGAGCGCCCCCTTCAGCGGGGCATGGGGTGTCCCCATCTTCCAGGCGCTGGGGACAGGCATCGAAGGCTCCAAAGCGGAGCGCCCCCTTCAGCGGGGCATGGGGTGTCCCCATCTTCAACATCAAGAAGGGACCGATAAGACACCTATGGCCAGGACGCATTTCCCGTGGGCTCTCCTCGATAACCAGTACAACAACCGGTTTCAGAAGCTGAACCTGCGGGAAGTTCCCGTCCGTCAGCTGACCATTCGCTCAGCCTGGAACTACCGCCTCTTCCTGGAACGCCCGGAGTGGTTCAACTACACCACGCCGGGCATGTTCGCCATGCTCGGCAAACGCAACCCGGAGACCGGACGCATCGCCGCGCGCGCCTATTCCATCGTCTCGGCGCCGCACGAAGACTTCCTCGAGTTCTACATCGCGCTGACCGTCGAAAACGTCAACGAGCTGCCCGACCTCTCCGAGGACGACCCCGACAAGGACAAGGTCATCCGCAATTATCCCTACGTATCCATGCTCCTCGAAGACGTCGTCGAGCGCGAGGAGGTTGTCGACCCGGCCTTAAATAACGTGCTGCTCGGCCAGGCGACCCTCGGCAGCTTCCGCTTCGACACGACCGACCACCGCGTCGCGGTCTTCGGCTTCACCGGCACCGGCGTCGCTGCCGGCGTGCCGATCGTGCGCGAGCACGCCTGGTCCGCCGCCGTGCGCAAGGGCATCGTCCTGCACGGCGTACGCAACCCGGCCGACTTCGCTTACCAGGACGAGTTCAAGGAGCACCGGCGCATGTATCCGGCGTTCCAGTACCACATGTTCCTCAGCCGTGACGCCGGTACGCCCTGGCACTACGGCCGCGGTCGCATCACCAAGGTCCTGTCGCCCACTCCCGAAGAGGAGGCTGCCTGCGAAGTCCACCCCTTCGAGCAGCTGACCGGCGTCCCTTACGACCCCAACCACATCAAGATCTACCTCTGTGGTTCCGACGCGATGATCAAGCAGGTCACGGACTACGCCATCACTCAGCGCGGCTTCGAAAAGCGCGACATCGTCTCAGAGAAGTTCTTCGACTAGGAGCCTTCAGCTCTCAGCAGTCAGCTTAAGGCGACCTCGACTTGTTGCCGAGTATCAATCTAAACATGCCGCAGCTACTTAGGGAGCTTCTCTCCAGGCTCCACGACCTCTTCTATTACGACGACTACCTTCCGTACACCGCCCTGCCGGGAGAGCAGATCGTGCTCAGAGGCTCCGCATGTAACTCGAAGTCCGCTCAAGGTTGGGGTAACTGGGGAAACGTAGTCCTCACCAACAAGCGACTGCTTTGGGCGCAGTCATCGCGAGCGTGGCCATTCAAGCGGTCCCGCCTAGAGATCGATCTATCCGGTGTCGAAGTCGTGAACCGCGGCGTCTGGCTCGCCGGCATATTCGGCGGGCGCCGTCTAGCGGTTAGGCTGCGAACCGGCAAGACTCACCGGCTTTGGATCCGGCAGACCGACGATGATTCAGACAACAAGAGGAACACGCTCAAAGTCTGGGAGCAGGCCATTAGCCAGGCTATAGCTTCAGCCGAACGACACTCCCGGGTTGAACTCTGATAACTGTGAACCGAAAACTGATAACTTGAAGCCATGTGCGGGCGCTTCACCCTGACCTACAACGAACGCGAGCGCCTGGCCGAGGAGCTGGGGGTCAACGTCGAAGAGATCAACGACGCGGACTACAAGCCTCGCTACAACATCGCGCCCACGGACCCGCACTGGATCGTCCGCATGCGCCTCGAAGACCGCGAGATCTTGCCCGCGAAATGGGGACTCGTGAACTCGTGGGCCAAGGACGCCAAACGCGCCGCCGCGCAGATCAACGCCCGCGCCGAGACCATCGCCACGTCCGGCGCTTTCAGGGACGCCTTCACCAGGCGCCGCTGCGTCATCCCGGCTGACGGCTTCTACGAGTGGGTCGGTGCCGGCACGGACCGTCGCCCGATCTGGTTCCATCGTCCGGACGGCCGCCTGATCCTCTTCGCCGGCCTCTACGAATCCTGGCACGCCACGCCGGAAAACTGGCAGCGCACCTTCACGATCATCACGACCACGCCCAACAACCTCGTCACGCCGATCCACGACCGCATGCCCGTCATCCTCGACGACGACGCCGTCGACCGCTGGCTCGACCCTCGCGAGGAGGACACCGAGGTCCTCAAGCGCCTGCTCGCGCCGGCCCCGGACGAGCTGCTGGTCACGCTGGCCGTCTCCCCCCGCGTCAACTCCGTCAAGAACGACGACCCCGCCTGCCTCCTGCCCGCCGAGACCAACATCCCGCTGCTCTAGCAGTTCCAAGGAATGGTTGAGGCAACGTGCGGAGCACTGGACCGGGCTTGCAAGGCCGGCGCGAACCGGAGGTGTAGGAGGCGGTGAGCCTCCTGCCCGGGGGTCTGGGGGTGTCCCCCAGACTCCTCCCCCCAGTCCCTGCGAAGCAGCGCGCCAGCGATGCGCAGCAGGGGACGCCACGCACTCATGTGCTACGATCCAGCCTCAGTGGGCCTGTAGCTCAGCGGCAGAGCGGGCGGCTCATAACCGCTTGGTCGCAGGTTCGAATCCTGCCGGGCCCACCAGCACCCTCACCCTGCATAACAGCGCACACGATACGTCGGCCTATGTATTAGTCGTGCTCCCTAACGCCCCTCGTTCGTTGGTCGATAGTTAATACAAGATGACGCGCCGCTTGGCCCCCGCGTTCTACCTTGGCCTGAACCTTCTGCTCGCCGTCAGCATCGTCTGGCTAGCCGAGGGACGCCTTGCGCTTGGCCCCGCGATTGCGCTGGCTGGAGGGATCGCCTGCTTCGAAGTCGCCCTCTGGTACATCATGATGCGCAGTCGCGAAGCCGAGGCGCCGCACGAAAACCGCCTCGTCGCCGTCATGGAGCGCAGCGCCCGCGCCCGCCGGTTCAGCATTCGCGACGAGACCACCGGCCTGCTCAATCGCTGGTACCTCGAACGCCGCCTGGACGAAGAGGCCTCTCGCTGCAAGCGTTACGGCTATTCGATGGCGGTTATTGTCCTCAAGACAGCGGTGCCCCAGATCAGCGGCATGTCGATCGACAACTGGCAAGAGAGTTCGACGGACGCGGCACAGCGCTGCTTGTCCGTCGTGCGCAACGTCGACCTCAGCGCTCTGCTCGGGCCGTTCGAGTTCGCGATCTGCCTGGTCCATTGCGACCGCACCGGTGCCGAGGTCGTCCTCGAACGCCTGGTGGGCGAGCTGCAGGAGTACCACTGTCTCGCCGGTATCGCCGTCCTTCCCGACGACGACGTGGTGCCCAACGCGATGATCGAGCTTGCGCGCGTGCGTTCGCAGCAGTTCGACGCCCGCAAGGCCGCCTAACTCTACCGAAGGCAGCGCCCCTCGCGCCCCTTTAGCGGGGGTTTGGGGGCAGCGCCCCCATGTTCAGCACCAGAACCCTAGGCTTTCACGAGCCCGAAGAAGCACACCCGCCGGAACTCCCGGATGCCGCGCATGTGCGCCTTGCCGAGGATGTAGCCTCCCGGCAACTCCACCACCTCGTCGACGACGCGCTTCACCGGCAGCGGGTTGGGTGAATCGGCGTAGCTGATCCGCAGCACCTGACGGTCCTCGTCCTCGATCCCGGGTGCGATCGACGTCTGGAAGGGGAATACGCGCACGGTCCCGGGCGGGTCGTCGCTGCGGATGCGGTACTCCGGCCAGCCGAACTTGCCCGTCGCCTTGGACCAGGCGTTGTCCTCGAAGACGTTATCGCCGCTGGCGGTGTGTGCATCGAAGGTCTTGCCCAGCCAGGGCAGGTACAGCCGCGTCAGCCACTCGAAGAACGGGTCTGACAGCAGGCCCGTCGAGAGCCCCACGAGCTCGCCGTTGTAGCGTCCGTCGGGCGCCGCGGGCGTGCCCAGACGGAACAGGCGGCTGAGAATATCCACGGCCGTCTTGCGGTCGGATTCGAGCCGCGCGTGCGCGAAACGCACCTCGCGCATCGCCGTCTCGTGCAGGTAACGCGACTGCGCCTCGCTTAGCTGCTCGACGTCCAGAGACTCGGCCTGGCGCAGCAATTCGCCCGCCTCGATGACGTACGCCTCGACCTCTTCCGGCCGCGACGTGAACGGGTCGGGCTCGCGTTCCCTGAAATCGTTGATCAGGATGACGATCTGCTCGGGCTGAAGTTCGGTGGCTATCTCTCTACCCCGCGGAGGCCCCCGTCAGGTAGGCGCTGCACAGCGAAGCTTATCACGCGCAAGCCCGGCGATCAGTGGCGGTCATGCGACTCAGGGCTGGTCGATGAAGAAGTTGCCGTCGCCGTTCCAGCCGCGGCCCGTGCGCCACGACCAGACCTTGTAGCCCATGCGCGCCGCGCCCTTCGGCCCTCGTGGCCGCAGCGCCGCCACGCCCGTGAAAATCGTCAGCACGATGAACACGGCGCGGCTCTCATCGAACACGCCGACGAGCAGCAGAAACGCCAGGATGCAGGCGATGAAGCTCAACAGGTCCCAACCGGTGAGCATCGTCAGCAAGAACAACCCCAGGTACCAGCCCCAGCTCCCATCGATGCCGTACCCCGGCTCGATCGACTCCAGGAGCAGCAGCAGCGAAATCGTGAAGGCCCCCAGGCGCGTGACAAAGAACGGGTTTCGCATCTCGATCTGAGCATATGCCCGCCCGAAAACGCCGTCAAAGGCCTTAGCTAGAGGCC
>DATDOP010000386.1:0-2686 GCA_035293185.1 Dehalococcoidia bacterium
CTTGGCCTTGATCGTGACGCCCTTCTCGCGCTCCAGCTCCATCGAATCGAGGAACTGCGCCGTGGACTCGCGCGTGCCGATCGTCCCGGTGCGCTCCAGCAGGCGGTCTGCGAGGGTGGACTTACCGTGGTCGATGTGGGCAATGATCGAGAAGTTACGGATGCGGCTGATATCCAATGCAGATTCATCCTAGCATGGGGCTCTCGTGAGCCTCGCTTAACATAGGTCACGTGACAGGGCTGGAACGAGGACTCCTAGGCAGTCTTGCCGCAGTCTGCTTACTGCTGGCCGGCTTCCTCGTCTGGTGGGGAATCGTCGTTGGAGGCAACGCCTTCGAGGCCAGCCAAGACAACAGCGACGCCGTCTACCTGACCATTGCGGGCTTCCTCGCCTTCTTTGCGCTGCTCTTCTTTGGCCTGGGCGTCGAACTGCTGCGTCAGGTTCGGCTGGGCACACGGGCGGCCCGCGCCGGTGTGGCCTGTTTGTTGCTTGCCCTCGTTCCTTACGGCCTCGCGTTAGGCGAGATCGCCTACAGCCTGAACGCCGCTCTGGTTCTTGGTGGACTGGCGGCCTTCCTCGTTCAGCGCTTCTCGCCGAGAAGCAACCGCGTGCCGCCAGAATCTGTATCCTGAGATCAGGATGTCTTTGCGCCTCGCCGCCCTCGCGCTGGTTTCTGCCGTTCTCATCGCCTGCTTCGGCGGCGGCTCCGACGCGCCTTCGGGGACGCCGGCGCCGGTCGCGACGCCGCGGTTCGATGACTTCGCCGTCGGCAAGCCGCAGAACCGTACCGGCGTCGGCGACGTCGAGCGCGCGCTGGCCCGCTACGAATCGTCGCGCGCCGACCTCATCGCTCTCTTCCAGGAGCAGCCGTGGTTCAAGGACGGCCTCGACGCCGGCGAGTCGTTGTTTGTCGAGCGCAGCCTCGCCTTCGTAGCCGGACAGCCGGGCGACAGCTTCAAAACGATCAGCAGGGCCGCCGTGCGCGACAAGCTCTATCTGCACGAAACCCTGCAGCTGCGCAATCGTGCCATCGAGCTGCTGCTGATTTACGAGCCCGGTCAGGATGCAAAGCGCGAGTTCGCCCTGCTCAGGGCCGCGATCCTCACGCTGGAGGAGGAGGTCGGCGTCGAGTGGCCGGAGAAGGCGATGACGGTGATCAACGGCACCTTCGGCATCAACGACTACAACAACGGCGGCTTCATCCGCATCGACCGCTGCTGCGTCCTGTCCGCCTTCGTCCTGGCGCACGAGCTGGCGCACACCTATTGGTCGATGGGCCCGTCCTGGTTCAACGAAGGCATGGCCGACATCTACTCGACGCTCACGCTGCAAACGCTGGACGACCACCCGCCGGAGGGCTGGCGCGGCTTCGGCGAGAACATCGATGACCTGTACGCGTCGCGCAAGCGCCTGGAAGGACGATTCCCCGACCTCAAGCTCGGCGAGCGCTTCGCCTCCGACGGCCTCTACCAGGTCGCAGACCTCTTCTTGCTGAGAATACGTGACATCATCACGACCGAGGCCTTCAGCAGCGCCGTCGCCGACATCTACGCCGCGTCCGACTTCGGACGGCTCACCCTCAAAGACAAACGCGTCGAGGATATCTTTCTGTCGCACGCGTCCGACAAAGACCGCGATGCGGTGATGGACCTGTTTAACAAGCAGGTGTGGGGCGACAACGGCGAGGAGTACCGTCGTCTGCAGGAGTTCGAAGGGTCCTAGCGCTCGCGGTTGCCGCGCCCGGTGCGCTGGTCCCAGGCCTCGCGCGTCCGGCGCGCCTGGTTCAGGTGCTGCAGGTCGTGCTCGTGCAACTCCCGCGCGATGTCGTGAATCGAGATTTCGCCGCGGTAGGGGTGCAGGCCGGTGCGGCGCCAGTCGTCCTCGTCCAGCGTGTACAGCAACCAGACCGTCTCTTCGCGTGCAGCCTCGTATTCGTAGAGGAAGTGCTGCAAGGGCTCGTCGATGTACTCGCGCTCCGCCGGCAGCACGTCCAGCGCCTCGTGTGGCAGCGGTGAACCCGTGTTCTGTGCGATCGCCTCAATCTGGCGCTGGTAGAGAATCTCGGCGTCTCTGACGTGCGCGGCGATCTCCTTCAGGCACCACTCGCGCGGTCCCGGGCGCCAGCGCAGGCCCTTCTCGTTGAGTCCGGATAGCTGGCGGTACAGCTCGCCCGACATCTCGCGCACCGCCTTCATCAGCCAGCGCCGTTCGCCGGAGCTCACGCGTTCCTGGTACACCATGCTCGCCCCGATTCTACTCCCCCGCCGCAGTCGCTGAGCCCCTTTCCCACGACCTTGTCACCGGTTGCTCGTTACTTGTTGCCTGTTACCTGTTACTGATCTTATGTTAGACTCCTCAGCGCGGGGCCGGGGGTCGGCTTGCGGTTCATCCGCTTCTTTTCACCAGGACGTATGCTCTTGCTGGCGACGGTACTCGTCTCCGGCTACATGCTGTTCTCCGCCGGCAACAACTTCCTCCACTCCTACCGCCTGGTCAACGATGAGAATCGCCTGCAACGCGAGGTCGATTCCCTTCAAGCGCAGAAAGACCAGCTGGAGCAGATCCGGGACTACTTGCGCACCGACGAGTACGTCGAATTCATGGCCCGCCGCGTCTTCGGCCTGGTCAAGCCCGGCGAAAAGCTCGTCATCGTCGATGCTCCGCACCCGGACCCCGGCGATGAGCC